>JAGLQQ010000132.1 GCA_023136735.1 Candidatus Omnitrophota bacterium
ATACAGAAATTTACCTAACAGTGTACTAGTTGTTAGTTTAAGTTAAAATCTATCGTTTTGAAGTTATATTTACTCCGTTAGAAAAATGCACAGTCAATGCAAACCGTTAAAGGGCAAAGTTCTCTGCAGAGGTTTACTTTTTTAATAATGTTAAAAGGTTTAGGTTTTGGTTGCGCGGCTCGTTTCGGTTGCGTCTGGTGGGTTCGTAAGAAACAGATAATAAGGACGTTACCGTAACCTAAAGACGATACGGGCATCGTTACCATTTACCGCAACCGAGGACTAAATAAATGTTAAGGGGTTATTATTTTATAACTGATGATGCTCTTAGCCTTAGGGGAAATATCTCTGATGTTTGTAGGGCAATGGATGCAGGTGTCAAGGTGATTCAGTATAGAGCTAAGGATATTTCTACTCAAGCGATGATAGACGAGGCTGCAAAATTAAGAGAGCTAACCTCAAAAGCAATATTTCTGGTCAATGATTATATTGATGTGGCATTGGCTGTTGATGCCGATGGAGTGCATCTGGGACAAGGTGATATTAGCTGCGAAGAAGCCAGGATATCACTTGGAGTGCATAGAAAAATTGGGATAAGTGTTAATACGCTTGAACAGGCTAAGCTTGCATTTAAACAGGGAGCTGACTATTTAGGTGTGGGGCCTGTTTTTTTGACAACAACTAAAAATGATGCTGGAGCGGCTTTAGGTGTTGAGCTTATCAGAGAAATTAAGGCAGAGGTGTCATTACCGGTTGTAGCTATCGGAGGGATAACACTTGATAATGCTGCTGATGTTATTGCTGCTGGTGCCGATGCTGTGTGTGCAATATCAGCTGTTGTATCAAAGCCAGATGTAAAAGATGAAATTTTAAAGTTTAAAGGACTCTTTAAAAAAGAATGAAAAGATTATTAAATACTAGTCTTAAAGAAATAGATTTTGCGGTTGTTGATTTAGAAACTACGGGATTTTCTAGTATTAGAGACTCTGTGGTTGAAGTCGCGGCTGTTAAGGTGAAGAACGGCAGAATAAAGGATAAGTTTCAGTCATTGATATATACCGATTATATCCCCTATTATGCGACACGTGTGCATGGTATTGATATAGATATGGTTAGTGATGCGCCGTCACTTAATACTGTACGGAATAATTTTCGCGAATTTACTCAAGGGTGTATATTAGTCGGGCATAATATCAAATCTTTTGATTTGCCGTTTTTGATAAATGCTTTTGATGTTGAGGATGGAGCTTGCTGTGTAGATACTCTTAAGATATCAAGATGCCTGTTTTCTGGCCATCGATCGCATAAATTACAGGCTGTTGCGCGCAGGCTGGGCATAGATAGTGAAAAATATCACCGGGCCTTAGACGATGCGATGGTAACTGCACAGGTCTTTTTGGAATTTTTAAATATTGAAAAAAAGAAGTTCAGAATTTTAAAAGATATTGTTGCTTGAAATAACATTATTAACTATAATAAAACTGTTGAGGAGGTTCAAGATGAGAAGAATGTTTGCTGTATTTATACTTGTTTGTATCGTATTTAATCCTGTCTTTTTATTCGCTCAGGGTAGATCAAAGCCTGCAGACAATGAAAAGAAAATATCTCAAGAAGAGGAAACTTTCAGAAATGAAGAGCTGGAGGCCCAGGTGCAAAAATCAAACAATGAGGTCGAGCAGATAAGACTCCAGGCTGAGGAGCAAGCGCTAAAAGACACAAAAGCGGCAGAAAAAGACCTGGATGTGTCTATTCAGGAATTTCAAGAAGAGAATTTCCCAGAAGAATTTAAGGAGGAAAAATCTCCGGAGGATAAATGAAGAGAATAGTAGGAGTCTGTGTTTTAATACTGGTTATTTTAAATAGCAATGCAGCATTTGCTCAAGAGGTGCAAAGTGAAAATCTTTCAGATTTGCAGCTTAAGGCAGAAGAGCAATTTGCTAAGGAAGAAGCCCAAAGAGATCTGAAAAAAACTGCGCTTGAAGTTGAAAAAGCGAATACTGAGCTTGAAGCGTTAAGATTAGAGGTTGAAGGCAGTATGGCTGAAGATGTAACACGCGCGCAGAAAGAGACTGATGCAATGAGTCAAGAACTGGCTAGGGAGTTATTAGTGTTGTATGGTGAGGCTGATAAAGAATCCAAGGCTAGAGAAAAAGAGTTAAAAGAAGAAGAAATCATTCGCAAACAAGAATTTAAAGCTATTGAACAAATGACTCAAGAGCTTAATAAGGATTTAAAAAGGATAAAATTAAGGCCTCCGAGGCCTTGAAATTTATTCCGGTAGAATAGAAATGAATAGCAAAATAAAGAAACAAGAGTATAGAAGAAAAGAAAAAAAAGAAATGCTGATTTTCATCATAATATTAATCGTTATTATCCTTGGGGCGATAGTTCTGGATAAAAAATTCAAGCGTAAAATTAGAAGGCGTGAATTTGAGGGTGAGGTTCAGACATATGATGGTTCCCTGCATCGAAATATCTCAAATCCGCTTGGTCTTGAATAATAATGATGCTTAATCTTTAGGGGATCCGGTGAGTTATAGTGTGTATAATCAAAACAGTATTTTGTTAAAAATCATAATCAAAAAAACCTATTTTAAACCCACAGATCGATTTTGTTGATAAATTCTTATCGCGCTTCCGTCAGGTATTCTCTAAAAAACAATTCTCTTTGTTGAAATCGTTTATCTCTAGTATGTTTTCTGGGTACGTTGAGACTTTTTATAATTTGGGGCTGTTG
>JAGLQQ010000133.1 GCA_023136735.1 Candidatus Omnitrophota bacterium
CCTTGTAAAGAAAACAAAGAGACCTGGAGTATTGAATAATATCGGTGGTTTTGGAGGTTGTTTTGAACTGGCCAAAGGTAAGTATAAGCATCCTGTGCTTGTTTCCAGCGCCGACGGGGTTGGAACAAAGATTAAGATAGCAATGATTGCCGGCATTCATGATACCGTGGGTATTGACCTTGTAGCAATGAATGTTAATGATATTTTAGCTATGGGAGCAGAGCCTTTGTTTTTTCTTGATTATATTGCTGCCGGTAAATTAAGCAGAAAAAAGATGGTTGATATTGTCCGCGGTGTATCAAAGGGTTGTACTGATGCCGGCTGTGCTCTTATTGGAGGAGAAACTGCTGAGATGCCGGCGATTTATAAAAAAGATGAGTATGATCTGGCTGGATTTTGTGTTGGGGTTGCGGATAAAAACAAGATTATTACCGGTTCGAGGATTAAATCAAAAGATGTCTTGCTGGGCTTGGCTTCAAGCGGGCTGCATTCAAACGGTTATTCCATGGTACATAAGGTTTTTACAAAAGCCCAGATAAAGAGAAAAGCAAAGGAGCTGCTTGAGCCCACAAAGATTTATGTAAAAGAAGTGCTGTCTGTTATTAGGTGCTTTGATGTGCACGGTATTGCTCATATTACCGGAGGGGCTTTTTATGAAAAACTTATGAAAATTTTTCCTAAAGACTTGTCGGTTATTATTAAAAAGGACAGCTGGGTAGTGCCGGAAATATTTAAGACAATGCAAAAAATAGCAAGTATTAAAGAAACAGAAATGTATAGAACCTTCAATATGGGTATAGGGATGGTGCTTGTGGTTAGCCTTGATGAGGCCAAGAAGATTCAGAATCATTTACGCCGTTTCAAACTCAAATCCTGGATTATCGGAGAGGTGTCTAAGTCCCATGGCCGCTCGAGGATTACATTTACAGGAGAAAAATAATATGAAAATTCTGGTCGTAGGCTCAGGCGGACGCGAACATGCTCTTGTATGGAAGATCGCTCAGTCTCCGCTTGCGGGAAAAATATATTGCGCTCCGGGCAATGGAGGTATTGAAGAAATTGCCCAGTGTCTTGATATAGCTGCAGATGATATTAATGCTTTACTTGATTTTGCGCAGAGTGAGAAAATTGACCTTACGGTGGTCGGGCCGGAAGTACCGCTTGCTGCTGGAATTGTTGATGTTTTTCAAAGTAAGGGTTTAAAAATATTCGGTCCAAGCCTTCTGGCTAGCCGTCTGGAATCAAGTAAGGTATTTGCAAAAAATATAATGAAAAAATATAATATTCCCACGTCTGGTTTTGAAGAATTTACAGATCTTGATTGTGCTATCAAGTTTGTGAGGGAGGCAAAGAGGTCTTTAGTGATAAAAGCAGACGGTCTATGTGCTGGTAAGGGAGTTTTTGTCTGTGCGACGCTTGAAGAGCAGGAGCAGGCAATAAACTCTATATTAAAAGATAAGATATTTGGTGATTCTGGCGGCAGGATTATTATTGAAGAATGTCTTGTTGGTCCGGAGGCTTCGATTATTGTTATCAGTGATGGAGATAATGTAATAACGTTGGCCTCTTCTCAAGATCATAAACGTATATTTGATGACGATATGGGGCCTAATACAGGAGGTATGGGGGCTTATTCTCCTGCGCCTGTAGTTACTGATGAGGCTTTAAAATATATACAAGAAAGAATAATTTTTCCTACAATAGCTGGAATGAAATCAGAGGGAACTCCTTTTTGCGGGGTTTTATATGCGGGAGTTATGATAACTAATGATGGGCCAAAGGTGCTGGAATTCAATGTGCGTTTTGGTGATCCTGAAACACAGGCTATTCTGCCAAGACTAAAAAGTGATTTACTTGAAATGATCTTAAAATCTGTGGACAAAAAATTAAAAGGTTATGTTGCCAAATGGGATACAAGGTCCTGTGTATGTGTGGTTGCAGTCTCTGGGGGATATCCAGGCGCATATAAAAAAGAAAAACTTATTAACGGCTTGAATGAAGTTGATGGGACTAAGGATGAAATTGTTTTTCATGCCGGAACAAAAAAAACTGAGGGTAAAATTCTAACTAGCGGGGGAAGAGTTCTTGGGATAACCTCACTGGGAAATGATATAAAATCAGCGATTGATAATACTTATGCGGTTCTCGATAAGATAAACTTTGAGAGTATGTTCTTTCGCAGAGATATAGGAAAAAAAGCATTGGGAGTTTATGCCGAGTAAAATTTAAGGAGGTATTAAAAACTATGGGTAAAACAATAAAAGTAGCAGTAATTATGGGCAGTAAATCTGATCTGGAAACAGTGCAGGAAACAATAAATGTATTAAAAGAGCTTAATGTCTCTTATGAAGCTAAAGTTCTTTCTGCGCATCGTACGCCAAAGGATGTAGTGGCGTATGTAGAGAAGCTATCTGATCGGGGTACTCAGGTTGTAATCGCGGCAGCTGGTATGTCAGCTGCTTTGGCCGGAACAGTTGCCGCGCATACTATTTTGCCGGTAATTGGCATACCGATAGAGACGAGAAATCTCAGAGGTCTTGACAGCCTTCTTTCAACAGTTCAAATGCCAAAAGGGATCCCTGTTGCCTGTATGTCTATTGGAAAGCATGGGGCTCAGAATGCGGCAATCCTTGCCGTTCAAATACTGGCATTACAAGATGATAGATTGCTTAAAAAAATGATTAAGTTTAAAGAGAAAATGGCCCAAGCAATAAGGAAAATAAAGATCAGCTAAAAATGAAAGATACAAAGATATTTAAGGTTAACCCTGAATTTCCTGATCAAGACAAGATAGCCGAGGCGGCAGCCATATTAAGAGCTGGAGGGCTGGTTGCTTTTCCGACAGAGACAGTTTACGGATTGGCTGCATTGCCGCATGATGCAATAGCTGTTGAGAAATTGCGGTATATAAAGAATAGATATGAAGTAAAGAAATTCTCTTTTTGCGTTCACAATATTGAACAGGCGGAAGAACTTATTGGAGATATATCAAGCCTTGCTTATAAGCTAATGAATAAGTTTTGGCCTGGACCGCTGACATTGGTTTTAGATTCCCGAGAGGGAGAAACCGTGGGATTGCGGATGCCGGATCATCCGATTGCGCAACTATTATTAGAAAAAGTCGGTGAGCCTATTTTTGCTCCGTCCGCGAATTTTCCCGGAGAAAAAGCGCCGGTTAATGCACGGGAGGTGCTAGAGGCTTTGGATAAAAAAATCGATGTTTTAATTGATGGTGGAGAGTCAGCATTAAAGATATCTTCTGCGGTTTGCAAGGTTACCGATGATAGTTTTGAAATACTCAGGCCGGGCGCGATAACTCAGCAAATGATAAATTATGTTGTAGAAACAAAGGAATTTTTATTTGTTTGTACAGGGAACAGCTGTCGCAGCGCGATGGCTGAGGGAATGATGAAGAAAGTAGTTGAAGGCTTTGAAAATATCCATGTAAGTTCAGCTGGGGTGGCAGCATATGATGGGATGCCGGCATCAAAAGAAGCTATTCTTGTTATGAAGAATCAAGATATTGATATATCTAGGCATAAAGCAAGAAGAGTAACCAAGGGAATGCTTAAGCAAGCTGATTTTATTCTGGTTATGGATAAAAGTCATAAGCATCATATTCTGAACAGCATGAACGGATTAGAAAAAAAAGTATTTTTGTTAAAAGAGTTTTCTGAAGAAAAATTCGGCGACATGGCAATTCAGGATCCGATTGGCCTGCATATAAGTTTTTATGAAAGGGTAGCCAGAGAATTACAACAATCAATAGAGGGGTTGGTGGCAAAGATAAAATGAAAATAGCTATTGGAAGTGATCATAGAGGGCTTGATCTTAAAGAAGTATTAATTTTATATCTTCAGAAAAATGGACATCAGGTTGAAGATTACGGCGCATATAGTTCTGAATCTTGCGACTATCCTAAAATCGCCATAAAAGTTGGTCGTGCGGTAGCAAAAAAAAAGGTGGAAAAAGGAATACTTATATGCGGCAGCGGTCTGGGAATGACAATGGCTGCTAGTTCTGTAAAAGGAGTAAGGGCGGCAAATTGTCTCAACCTTTCACTGGCGCGTTTTTCGCGTGAGCATAATGATTCCAATGTATTGGTTTTTGGGGCAATGTATGTTGACGGGAAGTTGGCTAAAAGGATAACAGGCAAATGGTTGAAAACCTCTTTTGCGGGTGGTAGACATGAACGCAGAGTAAAAATGTTTTCATGAAATTTTAAAGGAGTAAATAAAAATGAGTGAGTTAAAAAAAACGGATATTGCAATATATAACGCGATCGCGAAAGAACTTAAAAGACAGAGAGAGCATATAGAATTAATTGCCAGCGAGAACTTTACTTCACGCGCAGTTATGGATGCCCAGAGTTCAGTGCTGACTAATAAATATGCTGAGGGTTATCCAGGGGCTCGCTGGTATGGTGGATGCGAGCATGTTGATGTTGCCGAGCAATTAGCTATTGATAGAGCAAAGAAGCTATTTGGCGCAGAGCATGCAAATGTTCAGTCTCATTCCGGAGCTCAGGCTAATATGTCGGTATTTATGAGTTGCCTTAAAGCGGGTGATAAAGTGCTGGCTTTGGATCTTGCCTGCGGAGGGCATCTTTCACATGGGCATCCAAAGAATTTTTCCGGCTTGTTTTATGATGTAAAATCATACGGCGTTAATCACAAGACAGAGAGGCTTGATTATGATGAAATAGCAAGTTTGGCTAAGAAGCATAAACCTAAGCTTATTATTGCCGGAGCTTCAGCTTATCCAAGATCTATAGATTTTAAAAAATTTCGCAAAATTTGTGATAGTGTCGGAGCATACTTGATGGTTGATATGGCTCATATTGCTGGTTTTATTGCCGCGGGTATTCATCAGTCTCCTGTGCCTTATGCTGAGTTTGTAACAACTACAACACATAAAACACTTCGTGGCCCAAGAGGAGGTTTGATTCTTTGCCGCAAGGAATTTGCTAAGAGCATTGATTTAAGTGTTTTTCCCGGGACTCAGGGCGGACCGCTCATGCATACAATTGCTGCTAAAGCGGTGGCTTTAAAAGAAGCGCTGAAACCAGGGTTTAAAAAGTACCAGATACAAGTAGCTAAGAATGCAAAAGTTTTGGCCGCAGCTTTAAAGGTAAGAGGATTTCGTATTGTTGCCGGAGGCACGGATACACACTTGATACTCGTCGATTTAACAAACAGAGAAATCACAGGCAAAGAGGCTTCGATAACCCTAGGCAATGTCAATGTTACAATCAATAAAAATCTTATTCCTTTTGATAAGAAATCACCGTTTGTGACCAGCGGTATAAGACTGGGTACTCCGGCTGTGACTACAAGAGGGATGAAAGAAAAGCAAATGGATGTTATTGCCCAAATCATTGATCAAATTTTGCCAAAGGGACAGGCTGTTACAAAGGAGACTCAACGCCAAATGAAAAACAAGGTTGCACTTTTAACTAAAAAGTTTCCTTTATACAAGTAGAAAGTGTTGGGAATTAATTCTATGAAAAAAGATGAAATTAGCAATAAAATATCAAGGCCAAGCTGGGATAATTATTTCCTGAGCATATCTAAATTAGTTGCTGAGCGTTCAACTTGCCTGCGCAGACAAGTAGGAGCGGTAATTGTAAAAGATAAGAGAATTTTGACTACCGGATATAATGGGGCTCCCTCTGGGCTAGAGCATTGTGATAAAACCGGGTGTATGCGCGAGAAATTGAATATCCCCTCAGGGCAAAGGCATGAACTTTGCCGGGCTTTGCATGCGGAAATGAATGCAATACTACAGGCTGCTCAGTATGGAATAAGCCTGGGGAAAAGTATAATTTACTGTACTAATCAGCCGTGTATTATTTGCGCAAAGATGATTATAAATGCTGGAATAAACCGGGTTGTAGTACTTTCAAATTATCCTGATGAATTGGCTAGGAAATTTTTGAAAGAAGCTGGCATAGAGGTGATTGTAGCCGAAAATAGCTGATATTCTAAGTTTTGCAACGTATGGGCTAGATAATCTGCAAATAACTGGAATAAACCTCCATTTTTGAGCAAAACTAATTATTGACATCATACTATATATAGTGTATTATGATTTTACGAGTACAATATAGTGTACATCAATTGATTTTAAGTGAATCAGGAGCTAAAAAATATGAAATGTCCATTTTGTGCAAATATTGAAGATAAAGTAGTAGATTCAAGAATCTCCTCTGAAGGAGAAACTATCCGAAGGCGTCGCGAATGTTTGAAATGTCAACGCAGATTTACCACATATGAGTATATTGAAAAAACAACTCTGATGATTATTAAAAAAGATGGACGTCGTGAACCGTTTGATCGAAATAAAATACTTTCAGGGTTTTTGCGGGCATGTGAAAAACGTCCGGTAAGTATGGAGACCGTAGAAGAGGTTGTAGATTCTATTGAAAGAACATTGCAGAAAAATTATGATAAAGAGGTGGTAAGTTCATATATAGGAGAACTTGTCATGGAGAAGCTGCACGGTATTGATGAGGTTGCTTATGTAAGATTTGCTTCGGTTTACCGTCAATTCAAAGATATAAATCAGTTTTTAGGAGAATTAAAAGATTTGTTGAACAAAAGGAGGGCGTAGGAGATGTTGGCAAAAGAAAAGCTTAATTCCATGGAAGGACAGAAACTTGGAAGTATTCAGAAAAGGGATGGACGGGTTGTTGTTTTCGATAAAATGAAAATAAGCAATGCTATTTTTAAAGCGGCGTTGGCTGTAGGGGGAGAAGATAAGCTTCTGGCTGATGAGTTGGCAAATGCTGTTGTTTTATTTTTAGAGAAAGAATATAAGAATATTACTCCTGAGATTGAGCAGATACAGGATATTGTCGAGAAAGTGCTGATTGAAACCGGACATGCCAAAACAGCAAAAGCGTATATTCTTTATCGCGAAAAGAGATCTAAGATTCGAACTAGTCTCAAGGTGAGAAAACGAGTAAAAGAATCCTCAAATTCAACTGACTTGGCGCTTATGGTCACTCCTTCTGCTAAGGATGATGTCCTGACCTGGGATAAAGGCCGGATCGCGCTTGCTTTGCAGAAAGAAGCCGGTATTAGTGAAGACATTGCCATGGAAGTAGCTTCTTCTGTCGAGAAAAAAGTTTTTAACTCTGGAATGAATCAAATATCCACATCTTTAATTCGTGAACTGGTTGATAATGATCTTTTTGAGCGAGGGCTGGATAAAACTCTTTCCAAGCAAACCTTAATTGGTATGCCGGTATATGATTTGGATCAGCTGTTTTTTTCCAAAAGCTGTGAAAATTCTAACATAGCTGCAAATAATCCGGAAGCGGTTAATCTCTCAATTGCAGAAACGGTATTAAAACAGTACATTTTGCAAAATGTTTTTACCGACGATGTGTCTAATGCCCATTTGCATGGAATAATTCATATTCATGATTTAGGATATCCTCGTGCGTACTGTGGATCGCATTCTTTGGAATATATCAAAAAATACGGTCTTGAATTAGGGAATCTTTTTACTGCCAGCGGTCCGGCAAAATACGCAAGAACACTTACAGGACACCTTAATACATTCCTGGCATCTCTTCAGGCTTACTATGCTGGAGCATTGGGGATCGGTTATGTCAATATTATGTACGCTCCGTATCTTGAAGACATGAGCGAAAAAGAGATGAAGCAGGAAGCCCAGTACTTGATTTTCTCTGCCTCGCAAAATGCTTTTTCACGTGGTTCCCAGAGTCTCTTCATTGATTTTAATATCCATACTGGCGTACCCGGATATCTGAAAAATATCCCGGCAATAGGTCCTAAAGGCAAGTATACGGGAAAGACATACGGAGATTATGAGGAAACAGCTATAAAATTTGCTAAAGCTATGCTTGATGTTTGGCGCGAAGGAGATAGAGACGGGCGTGTTTTTGCTTTTCCAAAATGTGATTTTCATATTAGCGAAGATTCATTCAATGATCCCCGGCAGCTGGAATTACTCAAGTATGCAAGTCTTATTGCTAGTGAAAACGGCACGCCATATTTTGTTTTTGACCGCGGAGATGAAGCAATATTGTCACAATGTTGCCGTTTGCGTCAGAAAATAGACGATAAATATATGATTGAGCACCCTGAGAGTATGAGATTCTGCGGTTTTCAGAATGTCACGATAAACCTGCCGCAAGCTGCATACAGAGCGGGAAAAAATAATATGGATGGTGTGTTGAAAGAAGTTGAAGCAGCAATGGATCTTGCTATAAAAGCACATCTTCAGAAAAAGGAATTTATTGCTAAGCTCATGAGTGAGCCGGGCAAGCCAATGTGGGAAGTAAGCAAGCTGGCTAAGGACGGTCGGCCTTATATAGATCTTGAAAAGGCGACCTATATTATCGGGTTGATCGGGCTTAATGAGTGTATGCAGTTTGTAACCGGCAAAGAGCTTCATGAATCAGAGGAAATATTCAAAGCAGGATTGAAGGTGATCTCTTTTATGAACCACAAGACAAAAAAATATGCCGAAAAGTATAACCTTAAGTTTTCTTTGGAAGAATCACCGGCTGAATCTGCTTGTCGTCGTTTGCCGAAAGTTGACATGAGGCAGTTCCCGGAAGCGGCTGATGTAATAAAAGGTGATCTTGATACAGATCAGTATTATTACACAAACAGTATTCATTTTAGAGCTGATGCACAGGTTGATTTGCTGACCAGAATTCAGAAACAAAGTAAATTTCATACCATGATTGAATCCGGAGCGATTACCCATGCTTTTGTCGGTGAGCAAAAGCCGTCTATGGAATCTGTTCTTAATGTCGTAGAGAAAACATTCAAACAGACCCAGACAGCACAGCTTACTATTTCTCCTGAGTTCACGTTTTGCAATACATGCCGTCAAACAGATCGTGGTATTAAGGAAAAATGCGGATCATGTTCATCTGTGGATGTTTACAGCGTAACTAGAATCGTGGGGTATTTCAGCCGCGTAAATAACTGGAATCCATCAAAACTCGCAGAATTGGCAGACAGGCAAGCAGGGAATTATGCAGTCAAGGAGGGAAAGATATAATGAAAATTAGAATTTTTGGAAAAGAAGGCTGTGCTAAATGCCAAACCACAAAAAATAAATTCAAACATTTTATTACTAAATTGCAATTTGATGAAAAGGTAGAAATTGATTATCATGATTTGGAATCTATCGACGGCAGGGCGGAAGGGGCTTACAATGATGTTAGTCAGGTAGTGCTTCCGACTACGATAATAGAAAAGGATGGAGAGGTTCTTGCTCGCTGGGAAGGCGAGGTCACCTCTGATGAAATTAAAGAACATCTTGTAAAATAAGATTTATAACAATTACCCAAGAAGACAGGCTAAAGATTATAATTCCTGTCTTCTTGGTGTTTAAAACAGGGTTTTGTGATGAACCAAGAAATAATCCATCCGATCAAAGGTTTTAATCCTCATACCTTCCTCGATTGGGAGGGGAAAATCGCCTGCGTTATATACCTGCCGGGATGCAATTTTAAGTGTCCCTTTTGTCATTCCAGCGAGCTGGTTATTAATCCTGAAACTATTGCGAATGTTGACTATGCATATATAAAGGATTTTTTTAAAGAAAAAAAAGGTTGGATTGATGGAGTGGTTATTGGCGGCGGAGAACCGACATTATATAAAAATCTGCCCGATCTTTTGCGAGATATTAAAAATAAAGGATTGCTGGTCAAATTAGATACCAATGGGACCAATCCGATGGTATTAAAGCAACTTATAGATGAAAAACTGCTTGATTATGTGGCAATGGATATAAAAGCGCCTCTGGATACTCAACTCTATGCAAAAGTAACTGCAAGTAATGTTGATGTCATTAGCATAAAACAAAGCATTGATTTGCTTATGAGCCGAGATATTGATTATGAGTTTCGGACTACAGTAGTGCCTTGTTTTCTTCAGAAAAAAGATATGCTGGCGATTGTTAAGGCTATAAAAGGTGCAAAAAAATATATCTTACAGCAATTTGACCCCAAGGATACCTTAGATAAAAGCATGGCTACAGTAAAACCATATTTGCCTGATGAATTGAAGCAGTTTGCGCAGCTGGTTAGTGAATTTGTAAAACAATGTTATGTCCGGGGGATATAGGAAAAGGGAAATCCTTAATAAAGGGGATATATTGAAAAAAGAGGCCTCCTATTACCAGAAGCTAAAATCAGGAAAAGTTCAATGCTTGTTATGTCCTAAAAACTGTATTATAGCCTGTGGTGATCAAGGCAACTGCGGTACTCGTAAAAATATTGACGGGACACTTTATAGTCTTATATACGGCAAAACCACTGGACTGTATATTGACCCGATTGAAAAGAAACCACTTTATCACTTCCATCCTGGTGAATCTATACTTTCTTTGGGTACAAGAGGCTGTAACTTAGCTTGTACTTTTTGCCAAAACTGGCAAATTTCTCAAAATCCTGATGCTTACCTTCAGGATATCTCAATAGAAGATGTAGTTTCTGAAGCCTTGAGCCGGAAGAATTTTGGCATTGCCTATACGTATAATGAGCCGTTTATCTGGTATGAGTTTGTGCGGGATACAGCTATCCTGGCAAAAGAAAATGGGATTGAAAATGTGCTTATTACAAACGGATATGTGAATATTAAACCACTGGAAGAACTGCTGCCGCTTATTGGCGCAATGAACATTGATTTAAAGGCAATGGACGATGAATTCTATCGCTCAACCTGCCAGGCGACTCTAAAACCAGTGCTAAATACAATTAAAAGAGCCAAACAAAGTACTCATGTTGAGCTGACTAATCTCATTATACCCACACTTAATGAGTCAGATGAGCAGATTAGAAAGCTGGTAGATTGGATTTTCAATAACACAGGCTCTGACACGCCGCTTCACTTATCCCGCTATTTTCCTTGTTATAAACTTAATTTGCCGCCGACTTCGGTAGAGACATTGAAGCGTGCTCAAATGATTGCTGAAAAAAAATTAAAATATGTTTATCTGGGCAATGTTTAAAGCTAATATTATATAAATATGGAAAAAAAATCAGGAACAGTTCAAACAGAGGATTCCCATAAGATATTCTACGATCATTACCATGGTGGACATAGTAAGATCGCGGTTATTGCTCATGGATTTTTTAATAGCAAGGACTCTGAGCTTATTAAAAAAGCGGCACTGGAACTTAGCTGTTTTATTGATGTTATAACATTTGATTTTCGTGGTCATGGTAAGAGCGAGGGGCTGTTTCACTGGACTTCAAAAGAGTATCTTGATCTTGAGGCAGTTTTGCGTATAGCCAATGCAAACTATCAAACGACAGGACTGATCGGTTTTTCTCTCGGGGCGGCTACAAGTATTATCACTGTTGCGCGTGTTAACAAAGTCGACAGTCTTATTGCGGTTAGCGGGCCTACTGAATTTGAAAAAATTGATTATAAGTTTTGGAATCTGGATGTAGAGAATGACATTTTTTATAATCTCGGCGATGGTCGAAAGGGTAAGGGGGTTCGCCCTGGCCCTTTCTGGCTAAAAAAGGACAAGCCGATAAATGTGGTTAAAGATATAAAAATCCCAGTTTTATATATCCACGGAGAAGACGATTGGGTGATACTTCCATGGCATTCAGAGCGGCTTTATGAAAATACTATATCGAAAAAGCATATTATTAAAATATCTGGAGGCTCTCATGCTGAATACCTTATGAGATTCAACGCTGACGAATTCATTGAGGCTATTAGAAGCTGGTTTAAAGAAACTCTCTAAAAACTGGGGATTTTATTTAAAAATTTATATTATGACAAGAAAAAAACTAGAAGTTACATTGTTGGGCATACTTATCGCTGCGCATCTTTTGTGCAATTTCATATGGATAAACAGTAATTCAAATGTTTTGATTTTTCAAGGAAAATCATGGCAAAAGAATATAAATATTTATTCTGTTCTAAAGCATAACTTAGCTGAATTTCAGAAGCCTAATAAAGAGATAAATTTTAGTAAACTTTATAATTTAGTCGTTATTGATGAGTATTCTCCCCCCTTTTATTTTTGGATAGCTGCGCTAGTTAACCTATTGTTATCAAGTGTAATACCTCAGGCAATGCTTTTGAGCTCCTCTTTATTTTTTATTTTTCTCATAATCATTGTTTATAAAACCGGTGAATATCTGAGCAAAGGAAGCGGAATGCTTTCGGCATTTATATGTTCGCTATATCCGTTCATTTATCTGCCTTCCCGTGCTTTTAATATGGCGCTTGCCGTTGGGGTTATGGTAACTTTAAGTGTTTTTATATTGCTTAAGACTGAAATGTTTTCAAGTCGAGCGTATTCTATTGCCTTAGGGGTTTGTCTTGCACTTGGAATGCTTACTAAATATACCTTTTTTGTATTCCTTATTGGACCAGTGACAGCAGTAGTCTTTGAAATCATCAAAAAAAGGAAAAATGACAGTGTCTGGAGGCAGCGTCGAAATAATATTCTGATCTCGTTTGCCATTGCAGCAATAATATCGGGAGCATATTACTTTAATCACAGGGTTTTGTCACTGCTTTTTAGCCGCGGTTTAAACTTAGATCAGAGTGTCTCAGATATGACAATTGCACAAAGGATTATTTTTTATTTAAAGATACTTTTTGTACAGGAGATAGGAATAATACCGGCAGTATACACTATGGGTTTAAGTATCTTATATTTCAGGACTAAATTTGCTTTTAAAAGAATAATGGGCCTTTGGATTTTTCTTTCATTTATACTAATTGCGATTACTCCTAAGCAGGATCCTCAGGCAGAGTATATATTACCTCTTTTGCCGGCTTTTGGGCTTATAAGCGGTATTGTTATTAACAGCATAAAAAGAAATCTAGTTAAATATGCTATTGCATTAAGTCTTTGCGCTGTTATGTTGCTGCAATTTTTTCAGCCATATAATCCTGAAAAGGCGTTTTGTTTCAGTAAAGAAACCAGTGAAATAAAGGATATATTCAGCAGCATGGGCAGGGGAAAGAGCAAAATAGGATATATTTGCCCCAGCAGTGAAAGATATAGATTCCTGGGGATAGAAACATTTTTGAGTCTCTGGAGTGATGATAAAGCAGAAATCGATGATTTATCTCTATATTCGCAAGGGATTAGCATCGATCTGGATAAGTTTGATTTGCTGGTGAGTGTCTATAGCAATGACCGGGATTACCTGGGAAAAGATTATTTATCAGAATTTGAAGAATTAGATAGCTTTTATTTCTCTCCGGTGCATGTTGTGAGGGGACCTTATTTAAAAATTAGTGTTTTTCAAAACAAGAGGGCAAAGAGATTTAATGACGTTCAATCCATTAGTAATCCAATTATCCTGAACAGGTTATGTTTAAAAAGAATTAATAGGATAGCTTGCTTATCAGCTCTTGATGCGATAAAGATGCTTAAATATGCGGGGGAATATTTAGAAGCGCTTGAAATTATTGATAAAGCTTATGGCCGAGATTATAGTGTTGGTTTTGCTATTCAGAAAAATGAACTGATTTTCTCGGAATTGATTGATATTGCCAGAATTAGCCGCCGAAATGATAATCATCAAGCGGCTTTACTAACTTTAAAAAAGGCATTTGAATTTAATTTTGATAGAACTTTGGTTTTTGCGGAATTGGATGAACTGTTCATTGCCTGGAGGAATCCTGAGAAAGCGATTAGTTTTTATAAAGAATTAGAGCTAAAATTACCTAGAAGCAAGGATCTCTTTTTACGTTTAAGCAGACAGTATAAAATATTACAAGACTACGAAAATGTGAAAAAATATTTTCACAAAGTATTAGAACTTGATCCCAATTGTCTGGAAGCCAAAATAGGTATAGTAGATCTCTAGACAGGCTATGGGAGTAAAGGTTGGTAATGATTGTAAAAAAGAGGGAAAATAAGCGACTTAGAGCGGCAATGATTTTTCTGGGGGTTATATTAGGATTGGTGTGTTGTGAGTTTATCCTGCAAATAAGCAGTTTTTTAATGCAAGGTACTATAAGTGCTGATAGTTTCAAGGACAAGAGCAGTATTAAAATTATTTGCATGGGAGACTCTTTCACTTTTGGAGCAGGGGCAATGCCTGAATTTAGCTACCCGGCACAGTTGCAAAGAATATTGGATAATACAATATCAGAAAAATCTTTTGAAGTAATAAACCTTGGTTATCCAGACAAGAATTCGGCACTGCTTGCTCAGGAACTACCGCAAGTAATCAAGGATTATAATCCTGATATGGTTTTTGTAATGATTGGTGTTAATGATTATTGCAACTTTAAGGGGCTTGGCAATATCTTCAATACTCATGATTTTAGCAAGGTTGATGTTTTGGCCAATTTAAAAATTTTTAAATTATTTCAAATAATACGATTAAATCTAAAAGCTAATTTCTCTCCAGCAACAAAAGATAACTTTAGGCAGAAAATATTTGCTTATTTTAAGCTTATTATAGAAGCTGCTCAGCAAAGGTATATGAATGATTTGAAGAAGGCTGAAATGCTTGCAAAAGAGGCTATTGAAAAGTTTCCAAGCCTAGGGCTTGGATATGTGGAACTTGCGCGTGTTTATCAAGAGAAAATTTTTTTTTCTCAAGCCTTAGATGTTTTTAAGAAAGCTGCTGGAATGGTTATTTCTGAGGAAGAATTGCCTGTTTTCTCGGGGCTGATTGAATTATCGCGTAACGCGGAGGCGGCTGAGGAGTATGATATTTCAATAAGAGCTTTAGTTTTAGCGTGTTGTTTTTCTTTAGATAATGAGCAGGTTTATGCGGAATTTGACCATATATTTGCAATTACAGAAGATCCGCGAAAGGCTATTATTATATATACCGCACTTAATGAAATCTTCCCTGAAGATGAACAGATTATATTGCGATTAGGGAGGATGTACAAAGCTATGCGGGATTTTGAAGGAGCTAAAAAATATTGGGCTGTTTTACTTAAAAATAAAAATTTTCAGCAAGAAGCAGAGGAAGAGATAGCTAGTGCTGATTTTTTCATTGAACGAGGAGCAGCAGTGGTATTCAATAGCGCCGGAGAGTACGGGTTCTCAGAATTTCTAAATGAGATTTCTGTTTTTAAGAGGAATAATGTGAAGGTAGACAGAAATTATATTTTAAAAAATAATCGCATCTTATTAAAAAATGAAAATAAATTAGTGGAAAAGCATTTGAATCCTATTCTCGCTAAAAAGATTGAATCTATTGCAAACAGTTGTGATAATGCGGGAATAAAACTTTTTTTTGTAAGTTACCCTCTTCTTGTTCAAACTTATGTTTTAGCAGAGGTAAAGCGCGGGAATATAGCCTTTATAGATCTAAGGCCAAGATTTTTGGAAGTGCTGGAAACAGGGCAGTGGAGTGATTTTTTTGTGCATGATGGCCATTGTTCGGCATTGGGCTATGAAATTATAGGGAAGGCTGTTGCTGATGTAATAGTGAAACAGTTTAATTGACAGAAAGATTCTTTATATTTGACATGATTTTGATTTTGTGTTAAATTAACAACACATTAAATTGAGCTG
>JAGLQQ010000134.1 GCA_023136735.1 Candidatus Omnitrophota bacterium
GTACTTGAGCCGGGGTAGCTCAGGTGGTAGAGCGAGGGACTGAAAATCCCTGCGTCGGCAGTTCAACTCTGTCCCCCGGCACCATTAAAAATCCTTCTCCTGAATAAGGGGAGGGATTTTTAATTTATAGAGAAACAGAGATGAACTCATAAGGAGATTATAAATAAAATAGAATTTATGCAGATGAGCGAATATAAATCTGTTGTTGAATTTATCCCATAGTTTTACTTCGAGGAAAGAGCTATTGCCGGGAAAAGGGAAAGCCCAAATGAAACAAAACCGTTGTCAACGGTTTTGTTTCAGGATGTTTTGAGCGAGAGATTGTGTTTTAGAGGCCTCAGGACAAAAAACATTGGTTATTTTCTGCCCAGTAAGTAGTTTTCGATCTGTTTTGTTGAGGTAAGTTTTTTATCCATGACTCCCCAGCATTCAGTGTCTTCCATACAAAGATAAATAGGGGTTTCGGTGTCATGTTTGCGTATCCATTTAACCATATTGGAGTATATTTCCTTTCTGATAAATTTTGGATAGCGCAGTTTTTTATCATATCCTATTAAAAGTTCACCGTAAAAAATATTCTTTTCTGGAAAACGCTGTTCTGAGGCATTTTTCAGTTTTCTGGTGCCCCGCAGTGTTCCGATGCTTATCCATTTAAAGCCGGGCTCAAGGTGAGCGTATAATCTGTCTATGACTTCTTTGTATGAACTTTGCCAGCCTTCTGAGTAAATCACAGGATCAAAGTGAAAGGCAAGGGAATAGCCATTTTTGCGTACCTGCTTTGCCGCCTTAAGGCGCTCCATTAAACTGGTAACCCCAAATTCCTGAGAGGCTATAAGTTCCTTGGGATTAAGCGACCATGAGATAATAATGTTAGGAGAACCTTTTATACTCATCAGATTATCAATATTTGCACTTTTTGTCTTGAGTTCAAATAATACCGGTTTATCTCGGAAAAAATCCACTAATTGTTTTGAATACCTGGTTATATGATCAAGAGCTAAAGAATCGCAGAATTCTCCGGTGCCGATACGTATAGGACGGTTGATTTTCTTAAAAAAATCGTCAAACTTTTCGAAAAAATCGTCAAGATTAGCCGGTAATACAATGCCGGGAAAATTTGAGTATTGCTGCAAAAAACAATAGGAGCAATCATAAGGACATCCGAATCCAAGGTTGAATATCCAATAATTGCAGCCCAGATGGTCTTTAGTGCATGGGCACATTTTTATAAAATCCCAGTTTTCTTGTACTATAAACACCAGTGGTCTTTTTAAATCCTCTAACCTGAATTTATTCCTCTGGGCGTATTCCCATAGATGATTTAGTTCTTCTCTTGGGGTGTCAGGGAATTGAGAGTGGAAACGCTTGGCCAAATAGCTGTCTTTAGCGCTTTTTTCAATAAATATTTTTTCAGGAATAAAGCCTTGTTTTAGAAAAGCCGCTTGCGTTAGAGATGGCCTTGTTTCGCTTAAGAATACATCCTGTGTATTGATTTTTTCATGACTAATTGTTAGGGGGAAGCGAAGGGTAATAAGAACTTGTTTTACTGTCTGAAATTTAGCTTTGTCTTTTGTTTTTGAAATTTTTTCATTTCCTTCTAACTTCTTGATAATGTTATCAGCTGATATATCATCGCGCTGTGTTATTTCATGAAATAAGCGATTAATATCTCTAAACTGATTAGCATTCAATTTAAAGTTAAATGCTTGCTCTATTGTTGTTTTTAGTAGTGGCTGCATAGTTTTTTATTATAGATAAAAGAAGAGAATAATTGCAATATAATTAATAAATAATAATTTTAATTTATGATCAATTATTTTTCACTTGTTTATTTCTTCTGAATATATATCAGT
>JAGLQQ010000135.1 GCA_023136735.1 Candidatus Omnitrophota bacterium
CTAAGTGTTTATACTTCTGCTTCTAGCTTCCCTTCAAATTCTATTTAGGAATTAGAGATCAACTCCCTTAAAATCAACTATGCTCACCTGGCATAGACAGCCTAATTAGATTTATTATTTGAAAAAAAACTAGTTGTAATATATAATAATCACCGCCATGAAAAAATCATCAGCCCTTGTTGGCTTATTCACATTTCTTATTTTTATCTGCATCTTAACTGTCGGCGGGTATTTCCTTTTTAAATTTATTATCATTCCAAAAGTTATCATCCCAAAGATATGCACTGAAGTCGAAACCCAACTTAAGGGAAAACTTACCATAAAGAATATAGACATCAGTCGAAAAGGCATAATCCTTATAGATAAGCCTATCCTTTACGCTCAGGCCTCAGAGGATATAATAATTGAATGTTCGCAGATAAAAATAGAACCATCATACAATAAAATTTTCGACTCATGGAAGATAAATAAAAATAATCCAGAGATTCCACTTAATATACTCATAAGTGATATCAAATTAAACCAAAATCCAATCACACTCTCAGGAAATATAGCAGCTGATCTGACGTTAAAAATGGATCTGAAGAATAAAGAGAATATTGACTGGGCAGGCAATATAAAGCTGCAAGAAATTAATATCCAAAACCTACCGACTCTAGGCAGTATTAATTCTATAAACGGACATATAGCAGTTTCAAAAAACTCTTTAGTCAGTTATGACATTGAAGGTAAAATTAACAATGAAGCGGCAAAGCTTGAAGTTTTGATTAATGATTTCAAAAACCCTGAACTCATTTTACAAGGTGAGCTCTTTCCTCTCAAATTCAATTTAAATTGCAAACTCACTGACGAAATTTTAAGCATTAAAGAGTTAAAAGCCAATTACAATAAAATAAAGCTGCAGGCTGCGGGGCAAATCAATGATATTAAAAATGAAGCTAATGCCAATATTTCAGCTGATATCAGCCTGGAGCTTGAAGATTTAAAAAGCCTACCGCTTGAGTTCAAGGAAGTTTTAAAAAACATCAATCCGCGTGGATTGATAAAAGCAAATCTCGAAATTTCAGGCCCTTTGAAGAATATCCCCGCACTAGGAGCTAATATTAGTATCATATCACCTGCTATTTCTTTACTTGATCATCAAATCACTGGGATAAAACTGATTTCACAATTGAAAAACGGCACTGCAGTCATAGACAGCTTTGATGCTATGTTTTTAGAAAGCCAATTTTGGGCCTCTCTAGACGTAAATATCATGAATAAGAACATGCCGTTTACAACAAGGATTAAACTTAGCGATGTAAATGCCGCACGTTTTAAAGAAGAATTTATACCTGAGTTGACACAAAATATCGCAGGTGTTCTAAGTGCCGACATTAATGCTCAGGGCACTATTTTAGATTTAAGCAATATCAAGATACAAGCAGATACTTTACTTAGTAATCTTAGCTATGATAAATTTAGTTTACTAGAGCCATTTGAGGCAAACATTGATCTAATTTTAAAAAATCTAAAAGATATTATAATTAAAAAATTCACACTAAATGATTCTGCTACCTCACTTATTATTGATGGCCGGATCACAGATATTAGTCAACCCAATGGAGACCTCTCTGCTTCGATTACTACTGATCTTGAAAAACTTAAAACTTACTCATTCCTTAGCCTGCCTGATACGCTAAAATTAATCGGAAAACCCCGCCTTGATTTAAAAGTTTCAGGGAATCTACTCAAATATCAGAGTCTTGATTTGCCTTTTAAACTTATCTCTCCCTCCATTACTTTAAACCAATTCAACCTTGACTCACTAACCATTGAAGGAAAGTTTAAAGAAATGAAATTGGATATCTCAGCCTTGAACATCAAACTTTATGAAGGACAATTATCCGCAAAAGCTTTTATTGATTTAGCTGACATGAAGAACTTTATTTTTAATTCAACAGCTCAGATTCAAGATGTTAATTTGGAATTATTTTCCTCTGGAACAAAACTCATCCCGAAGGGTTTAGAAGGATTGCTTTCAACAGAGATTATATTAAGCGGAAACGGTATTAGCCCGGAAAATTTAAATGCTGACATCAAAGGAGCACTTACTCTTAAAAATGCAAAGATCAACGACATTGATATTAAAATGGCAAATGCTAATCTTGAAGCTCAATATACAAATACCGATATTGACCTAAAAAAACTAAAGGTAGTATATAAAACTATTGAAGCAACTGCAAAGGGAAAAATCAAATCAGCATTAAAGGACCCTGAAGTTAATCTCATCGCAAGCACAAATCTTGCTCTTGAAGATTTAAACAAGCTGCCTTTTGACTTCAAAAAAACTCTCAATGAATTTGACCTAACAGGCACTGTAAATGCTCAGATAAAGGCATCCGGGCCGATTTCTCAATGGCAGCAGATGAATATAAAAGCTACTATTGATTCTGAAGAAATGTCTGTTAAAAAAATACAATTTAGCAATGTAGCTATCTCAGGTGATCTACAAGAAAAGATTTTAAACCTTAGCGCGAATTTAGACAGCTATGACGGAAGTTTGGATTTACAAGCAAATGCTGAATTATTAAACAATGATTTCAATTATAAAGGTATAGCTAAAATTAATAAAGTAGATATAGGAAAGCTCATTGAAGAATCTAAAATTGTTACTCAACCTCATAAGGGTATTTTTTCAATTAATGCAGACTTCGCAGGACAGGGAACAAGTTTAGACACCATAGAGTCTTTGATAGATTTCCAGCTTGAACAAGCTCAGATATCCGGGCTTGATTTAATGCGTTCAATAGGAAAACTGCTGGGACTTAATTTCCTTAGCGACTTTGAAGTAACAGATGCAAAAGGCACATTGAGCCTAAAAAACAGCATTGTACATACGGAGGATACTACCATCTTAGGCCCTGAGGCAAGCATACTAACCCAAGGTGATATAAACCTTGATCAAAGCATTAATCTACTTGTTAAGCTCACCCTTACCGCAGAATCAGCTGCTCAGACTAGCTCACAGGTACTTGACAAATTCTTTACATTTGAAAATGAGCAATATTTCACAGAGCTTGATGTAAAAGGAACACTCACTACGCCTAAGCCTGATCTTAGTAAGTTCATGAGAGATAGAATGGGATCACAGGTAAAAAAAGAAGTAAAAAAACAGATATTCAAGGCATTCGAGGGATTGTTCAAATAAGTATCAATCGATAAGACAAATCGGCTATATCACTGATTCGTAAGTTGCCCTTTGGACCTTCTCGCCTTGGAAAGAAAATATAATTGCTACAAAGTTATCAGAAAAATCCGGATAGTAAATCCATGTTTCAGCATCAACACCTTCAGCAGTCTTATCGAAGATCTGTACTGGCATACCCATCATATCAATCATTTCCTGACGAGTCTTGCCAATATACGCTTGATCGTCCAGCTCAAACTTCACACTTACATACGATTCCTGCTTGTCCATGGATGCGTACCGGCTTACAAACTTAGGCCCACAACCACCTGCAAAAATCATCAAACATAGGGCGATAAGACAATATCTCTTCATCAATTCCAAGCTACCACAACCAGCCACCATTGTCAATAAATACTCCCCCATACTCCCACCGAGGGTGGGAGCAAGGTTAAAAAATGGTTGAGATTTGACTTTAACAAAGCTATACCATATAATGTGATAACTATGAAAAAATTCTTAAAAAAATGGAAAGAGTGCGCTATTATATTCGCGAACTTTCAAATAAAATTAATTCTACATATTATTTATTTTATTCTTATCCTTCCTTATGGCCTTTGGTTTTCAATTAAAAACATTTTCATAAAAAAAACCTCTAAAACATCCAGCTGTTGGATTGATCTCAAAGAGAAGCATGACAGTATTGATAGTTTAAGGAGGCAATTCTAATGTATATCCTGGGACTATCCTGTTTTTACCATGATGCTGCGGCGGCATTGATAAAAGACGGAATAGTTATCGCCGCAACAGAAGAAGAGCGATTCTCCCGCAAAAAACACGATTTTGGTTTCCCTGAAAAAGCTATAAATTTTTGTCTTGAGTTTGCAGGGATTAGCTTTAATGACATAGATTTTGTTGTTTTTCATGAAAAGCCATTTTTGAAGTTCGAGCGGATTCTTAAAACCATAATAAGTACTTACCCTCAGTCAGCTAGTGTATTCGCTGAGGCAATGAAAAACTGGCTAGCTGAAAAATTATGGATAAAGCATATTATCCGCCAAAAGATGGAAATTGATATAGATAAAATTCTTTTTACGGAACACCATCTCTCTCATGCTGCAAGTACATTTTTTGTTTCCCCATATGAGGAAGCGGCAATATTAACTATAGATGGTGTCGGCGAATGGGCTACTGGGGCACTAGGAACGGGAATAAAAAATAAAATAAACTTATTCAAACAAATAAATTTCCCCAACTCCCTCGGCCTCTTATACAGTACTTTTACAGCATTTTTAGGTTTTGAGGTCAATGAAGGTGAATATAAAGTTATGGGTATGGCTGCTTACGGCAAGCCTCTCTTTAAAGAGAAGATTCTCCAAAACATTCTAAATCTGCATAATGACGGTTCATTTGAGCTTAATATGGATTATTTTTCATTTCATTATTCCCTAAATAGAAGCTATAGCAAAAAGTTTGTTCAGTTATTCGGAAAGCCGCGTGCAACAAATGCTGATTTTTTCACAAAAGGCTTTGAGTATCCGTCATACTTTGAAGAAAAACCGGACAACTACAATGAAATCTGTACTGAAAACCAGTTTTACGCCGATATTGCAGCGAGCGTCCAGGCAGTTACAGAGGAAATAATTATCAAGCAGGCAGTTTATCTCCACAAACACACAGGAATGAAAAATCTTTGTCTTGCGGGAGGAGTTGCCTTGAATTCTGCGGCAAACGGAAGGCTTTTAAGAGAAGGACCGTTTGAAAATATTTTTATCCAGCCGGCCCCCGGTGATAGCGGTGCGGCAATTGGTGCTGCACTTTATGTCTACCATCAAGCACTTGCACAAAAGCGCGATTTCATTCTAGAACATGCCTATCTGGGTAAAGAATACACTGACGAGCAGATTCTTAGTTTTCTTAATGAATCATCAATCCCCTTCCGCCAGTTTAAAACAGAAGACGAATTAATTGACTATTGCGTGCAAGCGATAGAGCAGTCTAAAGTAATCGGCTGGTTCCAGGGACGCAGTGAATGGGGTCCAAGAGCTTTAGGTAATCGTTCTATAATTGCCGATGCAAGAAATAAGGATATGAAAAATATTGTTAATCTAAAGATAAAATTCAGAGAGCCTTTTCGTCCTTTTGCCCCGGTTATCAAAGAGAGTGAAATAGAGAACTATTTTGAGGTTAAGAATAAAAATCAATACCCTTTCCGCTATATGCTCATGGTCTTAGGGATAAAAGAGGAAAAAAGAAAACTTATCCCTGCTGTTGACCATGAGGGTACAGGCAGAGTGCAGACAATAACAAAGGAAGGAAATCCGCGTTATTATAAATTGGTAGAAAAATTCGCCAAAAAGACAGGCATCCCCCTGCTTTTAAATACATCTTTCAACTTAAAAGGAGAGCCTATTGTAAATTCACCTATTAATGCTTATAATACTTTCATAAACACTGGCCTGGATCTATTGGTCCTGGGAAATTTCATTATTGAAAAAAACAAAAATAAGGATATCACCTAAAATGTTTAAAAATTTAAAAGGAAGGTTAAAAATAGTCCAGGAATTATTTACTTTTCTCTGGGAAAATAAGATCTGGTGGATGAGCCCCATAATTATTGTTTTACTACTGGTGGGAATATTAATTATTTTTACAGTTAATAATCCAGCGGCTGTACCTTTTATCTACACTCTTTTCTAAGACTAGAGGTTTTTTGGATTCAATAAATCTTTTGGCAGACTTATATCAACCACTGTCAATTTACCGACATTCTTCGGCCCCGCGCCTTTACAAAACCCTTTTTTAGACGCTCCAAAGGTTACCGTTGTGTTAGCTTCTACACAACATCCAAATACTTTACCTGTATTTGCGCATAATCCTGAGGGAACATCCAGAGAAAGCACAGGAGCGCCCGATGCATTAATCTCAAGTATCACCTCTGCTATAAAACCTTCTATTTTCTTATTCAACCCTATTCCAAAGATTGCATCTATTATAAGTCCTGCTTTACTCAAGGAAGCACCTGTTTTCCTTAAATATGTAACATTAGGCAAGGTTACAATCTGCGCACCCAATTTATTGAGAATCCGATAATTAAGTGACGCATCTCCTTTTATATTCTTAACCCCATTAAGAAGGAAAACTCGCACCTTTATATTATTGTTTATTAAATGTCTGGCTGCAACAAAGCCGTCTCCGGCATTATTCCCAGGCCCGCAGAATATAAAAACGCTTTTTGACTTTCTTTGTTTGAGCATTCCAGCTGCGACATCATAAGCACGCAACCCTGCATTCTCCATAAGAATCAAGCTAGGTATAGCGTACTCATTCTGTGCTTTGCGATCCATTGATTTTAATTGCTTTACGTCAAATCTAATCACTTTATCCTCTGGTTAATTGCGCATAAAAAAAACGGACCTATTCTACCTTTAGTAGTTAAGATCCGCTTTTCAATGATTTATTTATGTTTTAAAAATATTTTTCATTCTTTCATTTGATCTGTGAAATATAACAGTCGCTAATATGACTTTCCAGACATCTCCAGCAATAAAAGGCATTATACCGTATGTGATGATTTCAGAGAATGAAAATTTAGTAATGAAAGCAAGCCATAAGCCACCACACAAATAAATAGCGCTGATGCCGCTTGCAAAGGCAAATAAAATTTTAGAAAAAGTAAGCTGACCTTTAGTTCTGAATTTATCCAGCAAAGATGATACGACATAGATACAAACAGCAAAGCCCAGCAAATATCCTCCGGTTGGCCCAAGCAATCTGAATATACCGCCTGTAGCTCCGCTGAAAATAGGCAACCCCAAAGCACCCAGTCCGATATATGTTCCTTGAGTAGCAAAACCATCTTTCTTTTTCAGAAAAGCCGCACATAGAAGCACAAAAAATGTCTGCAATGTCAGCGGAACCGGTGTGATCGGAAGAGGAATATAGACAAAAGCTCCTGCAATAGTTAGCATAAAAAAAGCAAGAATACCTACTGTCCTGCGCATAATACTATCCGTTAACATCTCTTTTTCCAGAACAAACCAAGATAATTGTTTTTGCATTTTTCCCTCCATAAAAATTTCTAAACTATTCATCCCATTCACCCATCTTTCTGAATTTTTCATAGCGTTGTGCCACAAGATCCTCTGCCGGTAGTTTGGATAAAGTATTCAAGTTTCTCTTTAGTACACTTTTTAAAGCCGAAGCCGTAACCTTATAATCTCGATGCGCCCCGCCCAAAGGCTCTGGCACAATCTCATCAATGATACCCAATCCAAGCAGATCTTCAGCAGTAATTTTTAAAGCCTCTGCCGCATCAGCAGCATGCGCTCTATTCCTCCACAGTATTGCTGCGCATCCCTCAGGAGATATTACTGAGTAATAGGAATTCTTAAACATACACACCATGTCGCCTATCCCAATGCCTAATGCTCCGCCTGAGCCGCCTTCTCCAATAACAACAATGATTATTGGGACTTTTAATTGTGACATCTCCCGCAGATTATAAGCAATTGCTTCAGCCTGTCCTCGTTCTTCAGCGTCAATCCCCGGATAAGCGCCTGGAGTATCTATGAAAGTAACTATCGGCAGTTTAAAACGAGCAGCCAGGTTCATTAACCTCATAGCCTTTCTATATCCTTCCGGATGAGCACATCCAAAACTTCTCTCCAAGTTCTCCTTTGTATCGCGGCCTTTCTGATGGCCTAAAACCATAACTTTTTTTCCGTCTAATTTTGCCAATCCACCGACAATAGCCAGATCATCTTTAAACGCCCGATCTCCATGAAGCTCAATAAAATCAGTAAAAATCAAATCTATATAGTCCAAAGTATACGGTCTTTTAGGATGACGAGCAATCTGTACTTTTTGCCAGGCAGTAAGGTTACCGAAAATTTCATGCTTAACCTGTTCAAGTTTCTTCTCGAATGTTATTATCTCAGCAGTTAGATCTATTTTCTTGTTCTTAGAAAATTTTTTAAGATCAGCAATCTTTTGCTCGAGTTCTACAATCGGTTTTTCAAAATCCAAGCCAGTTCCATTCATATCTTTTTCTTCTTTTTTAATCGTTAATGATAACTTCTGTATTCACCGGTACAATACTAAACAATTCTTCAACATCATTATTCATCATTCTAACACAACCCTGGGTTTTTTGTTTCTGGATTGGTTGTTTATCAACAGTTCCATGGATTCCGTACCCTGGTTCAGATATCCCCAGCCAACGAGTACCTAAAATATTATCAACGCTTCCCGCCGGAACAATAGCACCTGTTTTATACCAAACCGGATCAACTATTCGATTAACGATCTTAAACTGACCAACAGGAGTGGAATTATCTCTTCCCGTGCCGATCTGATAAACTTTTATAACTTCATCATCTGCAATAAGCTTTAAATCCAGGTCAGTTTTATTAACAATTATTTTAAAAACCGAGGTAACAATTTTCAGCTTCATCCCAGGCCTGATTAATGAATTTTTAAGTCCATTGACTTTCATTATCAGCTCTACAGTTGTTTTGTACGTTTTGGCTATTTTATAAAGTGAATCACCTGCTTTAACTTCATAAATAATGCTGTTTTTCGTCTGAGCTTTTGAAAAAAGCATTTTTACATTTATTTCTCCGACTCGAGCCTGCGCATCAGACGTAAAATCACTATCAGGATAAGAATCAATTAACTTTTGCAAAGCTTCTTTCTCAAGAAGTATTTCATCATTTTTATTATAAAACTCAGCGATCTTTACTAGAGCTTGTTGTGCCTCAACACTTTGGGGAAAAGTATTTATTATATTTTCAAAAGCCTCTATACCCTGTTCGAGGTTTTTTTTGGTCAAGGTAAGGGCTTCCTCAAAAACAAGCTCAGATTGCTGAACACGATCCTTCTTTGGTGCCTCATCTTTTTTCCCGCACCCTACTATTCTAATAATTGCAAAAACAGCAATAATTGCTACAACGGTGATAATTATTCGCCTGTTCATTCTTGCCCCTTTCAATCTTATTATAAAGTCACCACAAAAATAGCAACAACACTTCCTAGTACAGCCCCCACAAACACTTCTACCGGCGTATGGCCGATAAGTTCAAGCAACCTCTCTTGCTTAAATTCATGTTTAATATAAATCTCTTCCATCATCTTATTTAAAGCTTCTGCCTGTCTGCCAGTACTTCTTCTCAAGCCTTGAGCATCAAACATGATTATTAACGCAAATATTGCGGTAATCGCAAAAACGATACTATCAAAACCAGAAAACATCCCAACAGCTGTTGCCAAAGCACTTACCCCGGCAGAATGAGCACTAGGCATACCACCCGTCATCATCAGCCATTTAAAATCAAAACGCTTTTCCTTTATAACTCCTGAGATTATCTTTATGATTTGAGCTATCCCCCATGAAAAAAAGGAAGCCCAAATTATTCTATTCCCGATTATTTGTGAAAAAAAGTTTGAATTTTGAAGTTGCATAGTTTAGTAATTATAATACACTTTTTATCAAAAAGCAACTTTTTCTTGACTTAAAAATGACTTAAAACTATAATCTATTTATTATTAATTAATAGAGCCACCATATAAAAAGTGAGGTTTTTTGTTAGCTAAAGCTTTTAGTGCAGGTATTTCGGGAATAAACGGGTATCTTGTTGAGATTGAAGCAGATACGGCAAGGGGTTTACCTCAAACATCGATTGTCGGGTTGCCAGATACTGCGGTCAAAGAAGCCAAAGACAGGGTACGATCTGCCATAAAAAACAGTGGATTCAAATTTCCTGTTAAAAAATTGACCATTAATCTCGCCCCGGCCGATACTAAAAAAGAGGGTTCAGCTTATGACCTGCCCATTGCTCTGGGAATATTAGGCGCATCTGGAGTAATCCCACCAGAGAGTTTAAACGAATTAATCATATTGGGTGAGTTGTCTCTTGATGGAACTGTAAAACCGGTCAATGGTATCCTTTCTATGATTCTTGGAATCAGGGACTTGAAAAAGTCAATTATTGTCCCTGTGGAAAATGCAAAAGAAGCTGCCGTTGTAAGTAATGCCCATGTTTATCCTGTATTAAATCTAAAACAAGCTGTTAGTTTTCTCAGCAAGGAACTTGAAATCCCACCTCAAAAAGCAACGGCAAAGGCTGAATTCAAAAAGTATTCAAGTTATGAAGTGGACATGTTTGATGTAAAGGGACAAGGTTTTGTTAAAAGGGCCCTAGAGGTTGCCGTTGCCGGAAATCATAACATATTATTAATTGGGCCCCCAGGCTCTGGTAAAACAATGCTAGCGAGAAGAATCCCTACAATCATCCCCTCACTTAGCCTGGAAGAGGCCATTGAGACAACAAAATTATATAGTATCAGCGGCCTGCTTAGCAAAAACCAGGCACTTGTAAGCAAAAGACCTTTTCGCTCTCCGCATCACACTACAAGCGACATAGCCTTGGTTGGAGGAGGATCTAATCCCAGACCTGGTGAAGTCAGCCTAGCTCATCATGGTATACTTTTTCTTGATGAACTGCCAGAATTCAATAGGAATGTTTTAGAATCACTTCGTCAACCGCTTGAGGATGGATTTGTGACCATATCTCGCGCTGCGCGCACGTTGACATTTCCCTCTCGTTTCATGCTGGTCTGCGCGATGAACCCCTGCCCGTGCGGATTCTTTTCCCATCCGACCAAGAGCTGCCATTGTTCGCCGCACCGTATAGAACAATATCGATCTAGAATATCCGGCCCTCTATTAGACAGAATAGACATTCATATTGAGGTCCCTCCGGTTGACTACAAACAGCTTGCAGATGAACCTCAAGGAGAATGCTCCAAAAACATCAGAAATAGAGTTGCTGTTGCCAGGAATATACAATATAAGCGTTTCAAAGAAAATCAAATTTTCTCAAATGCTTATATGTCTCACGCTCAGGTTAAAACGCATTGCAAACTAGATGATCCTTCAAAGAAACTTTTGAAGATGGCTATTGATGAACTCGGTTTGTCTGCAAGAGCATATGATAAGATATTAAAGGTATCAAGAACCATAGCTGATCTATGCAGGCAAACAAATATTAATTCTGAGCATATAGCCGAGGCTATACAATACAGGAGTTTGGACAGGAATATTTTAAGTTAAAGGAACTCATGTTCACCCGTAGCAAAAAAATAGTTTACACAACGATTTTCTTCTTAATCGCTTTTCACAGCATTTCAAATTTCGCGTGGCATAACGCAAATGAATTTCCTCAAGGAAGAGACACTTTTGAACATTTAAACAAAGCAAGCAACACAATAAGACTTTTCAAGGGAGATCTTAAGCCTTACTTTTACAAATCCAATCACAGTTTTCTTTACAACATCATTTTTTCAAGCTACCATTATCCTTCGGTTTATTATTGCATTGTCGGCTTATTTTACAATATATTTTCAAGCTTTTTGGGTTATAAAGCGATCTATCTGGCATCACACCTGTTTTTTATCCTGCTAATAATTTCCGTTTATAAAATCACTCGGCTTCGTTTTAATGAATATGCGGGGCTATCGGCAGCTTTTCTTTGCTCCTTTACACCAATTATATATTCTTCAGCCAGGCAATTTAATTTAGAAATCGCTGTCACAGCCACTGTAGCAGCGGCATATTATTTATTTTTAAAGTCTGAGGATTGCAGCCGAAGAAAATATACTATCCTTGCCGGGATAACAGGGGGGATCAGTATTTTACTCAAATACACTGCTTTACTTTTCATATTTGCTTTTGTCTTAGAAGCTATTTTTCATATTAGCGCAAACATGAAAACAAGTGAACATAAAGCAAAGAATTCACATCAAATATTCAATTTAATGCTTTTCATTTTGATCTTGTCCGCAATTACTTCGATTTATTACGCACATCCCTCAGTAATTAAAACACTTTTTTGGCATGCCTCTTATCGAGATTATGCATGGAAAATACCTCAGCGGCTCATCCAATATTGCGCGGGTTTTTTCATCGATGCTCAAGGGATTATCATATCATCCCTGTTCTTAGGTCTGCTGATATTTTTTTTCAAGGAAGAAAAATCAAGAAAAACAATCATTTTCTTAATTGGCATCCCTTATATAATTATATCTCTTATACCTAAGCGTCCACCCATAACAGAAATAGAATTTCTTATGCCCTCGCTCCCCTTTGCGGCAATTTTCATGGGAGGCATGCTTTCAAAAATTAAAAATCTCTTCAGAAAGCGTTTAATAGTAATCGCCATGATATTTTCTTTGCTGATTCAGTTTTTCGCTGCTTCTTTTGTCAGCATTAAGCCAAATCGCTTTTATAAGCACTTTTATACCTTCCCGCTCTCATTATGGGGATATACTCAAACGCCAATCAAAAAATACGCCTGCAAGGAGACACTTGACTACATCTCTCAAGACACAAGAAAAAAAATTAAAATCGGAACAATAAGCCATCCAGACAGTATGAATATTTTTTCCGCGATTTTTGGCTCTTATATACACTTGAATAAAAAGCCTTGGGAAATAGTATTTTTTTCTGTAGACAAACAGTCATTCTACAATAATTTGCAGAAGTTTGATTACTTGATCTACCCTGCCGGAAAAAAAGATACTACACTATTAAATGATGAGCGGTTAACTTTAATAAGAGATGACCTTCGGCTAGTAAAAACACTTAAATTCGAATCTTCTAATCGCGGTTCAAGTTTTCAGGAATATGTGCATTTATACAAAAAAATACGCCAATAATGCTTTACTTTTTATTTACTCTTAATAGGCTCATGATTTTCGCTTGATCTACAACAATTGAATAATATTCCTCATAAGCGTAGTCTTGAGGATGCCAGCGATAATTATCAATAAAATAATCCGCGTCATCTATATTTTTTACATAAACGAGCCTTTGTCTATCTTTGCTATTCAGCATCCTGGCATTATTTAACCCGGGAACATTCTTTGCGTATATCTTAATCAAAAGTCTTTTGTCATTTTCCAATAAATATTCTAAGCCCTGCCTATATGATGTCCCCCAGTAATCCAGCTCGAATTTACTTTTGGCCTCTTTAACATTTCTACCAGCAAGTCGATTGAAATAAACATTTTGAAAAGGATGATATTTGATCATAAATTGTAAAACATGTAATTGATAAAACAAAGCAACAATAGCAATAATAGTAATTATGCCTCGATATCTTTTAACTGAAAATTTACTTTTGACATATTTAATAAAGAAAGTTAGCCCCACCAATCCAATCATTATAAAAGCAGGGTAAATAAAAAACATATGCCTCCATGCGTCGTACAGGACAGATTTCAATAAAATCACACTGAGCAATGGCAGGAAAAACCATAGCAACCAGATTAAATCATCCCTCCTGTATATATAAGTTGTTATCGGTTTTCTTATCAACTCTTTCATAATAAAAAAACATCCGGCAAAGAAACAAACTATATAAAAGATCGGAGTTGTTACCAAAATCCAAACAGGGATATAGTGCCAGGGAACACTTTTCGCATCTATAAATTTACCCATATATAAACAAGCCAAGGGAGACCCCTCCCAAGAGAAATGACTCATCAGCTGAAACGCCTCATGAAAATGATATATTGGATCAGCCCAGAGAATCGGACGAAATAGCACAATTAGGGGAATTAAAAACATAACATAGACTAATGAGATTTTAATAATTTTCTTTAAAGCAGTTTTTGCTTTGCGAATTTTTACCAGCTCTAAAACAAGAAATAATATTGTAATAAAAGGTATAATTACTCCGGCTATTCTTATATCAACCAGCAACGCGCATATTAACGCATGAACAAAAGCCATAGAAGATGTTTTTTTGTCCAGACATCGAATCATGGTGTAAACACTTACTATCATTACAGATAAGAAAGGTATATCTTTGGTATTATAAAAGGAATGGGCAAAAATACGCGGACTAATAATAAGCATCAAGCTGCCCAGTAAGGCAATTTTCCAGCTTTTAAAACGCTGTTTACAAATCAAATTGAAAAAGAAAACACTTAGGTAAAACAGCAGAAAAGTGGCCAAGTGTCTCATTAAATAAACAACTCTTGAGTTTTTTGTCAAATTCAGAGCTCTTTCTCCAACAATTAATATTAGCTGAAAGACAGGCCCATAATATTTGTCTTTATGATCAAATGCCATCATATCGTTATTCATGATATGATTAAGCAGTGATAATCCGTATCCCCTATCCCAAACGTCATCCCAAGGAATACCATAGTCCTTAAAAGCAAATAGCCCAACAATCAAATAAGCAAGAAAGAAAAATACCTCCACCAATCTATATTTTTTTTCAAGCAGACTATTTAGTGAAATCAAAACCTTCATATTTTCTTTATTTTAGGGACGAAATTAGTTGATATAGACAACGGAAAAAATCCGTCCATTTAATTTTTTTACCCTGAGCATAAGTCCTTCCATTATAGGAAATAGGGACTTCAAAAATGTGATATTGTTTTTTTAATAAGTCCGCGACAATATCTATCTCCACACAAAATCCATCAGCTTTCAAATTAATAGACTTAATAAGTTCTGTTCTAAACACCTTATAACAGGTCATTACATCTGTCAGCCTGACCTTATAAAGACCGTTCACCATTAAGGTTATGACTTTGTTCCCCATGAATTGAAAAAATCTAAATCCTTGTAATGAACTTAAAAACCGGCTGCCAAAAACTACCGGCGCATTAACATCAATCATTTTCTTGATCAACGATTCATAGTCTAGAGGGGAATATTCCAGATCTGCATCCTGGATAATAACAATATCTCCTGTTACAAGTTCTATCCCCTTACGTAAAGAATAACCCTTCCCGTAATTCGCATCATTATAAACCACTTTAATCTGCGCATCATTCAGTGCCCATAGAAATTCCTTAGTTCCATCAGTAGAAGCATCATCGACAACAATTATTTCCTTTTCATGCTTTTCTTCTTTTACAAGCCGCAATATCTCTGCGATCGATTTAATTTCATTGTATGCAGGTATTATAATTGATAGTTTCATTTTATTTATTAGTCATTGGTTTCTTCAAAACAGCAAATGCGAAACTGGTCAGATATACATTAGGAAAGCGCGTTAAATTATCCGAAAAATATATTTCATATAGTATGTCGTAAAATCATTGCAGATATTGGTCGATTTTTTTTAGTTCCTGATCATTTATTAATTCAGGGCTCTTGGATCGCATTCTTTTCAATATACGATCGCGATCCTCTGGCTTGATTTTTTTAGTTTTTAAAAACCCGATTGTATGGCATTTTGTACATTTATTTTCAAAAACCTCTTCTAGTTTATCACGCTTAGTAATTTTTAATTTTAAGTTTTTATTATTACTTGGATTTGTCCAGTATTCAGAGATTTGAACCGCATCATCAACTCCAATCAAAAAAGGATATTTATGCCGCATTCTTTCAATAGCTCTCGACCAGCCACTCTTAGTTTTTATTTCATAGAGCATTTTTTCTTTACCAACCCTCTGATGACAGGTAAGGCATAAATCATTAAACAATTCCTTAGAATCAATTCCATAATTGGTAGTCAGAAAAAGACTTATCTTTTCAATATCTTTTCCGCTGATCCAATCAGGTGCTTTACTTTTCATTCTCTGAACAGTGATCTGCCATTGCCTGGGTCTTTTTCTAAGTTGGAATACCCTCTTCAGATCATGGCACCGAAAACACTTTTCTTGAAATATTTTTCCTTCAGAATACTCTGATGAATATATTGGAGACAGAAAAATGCAGAGGAACAAACCGCACACTGCTAAATAAAAGATGCATAATTTAACTTTCCCATTTGCCATATTACTCAACCTTAATCTATTCCTTTCAATTATATTCTTTTATAAAACCCTGTTCACCTCTAAGCATAACGGTAGTAACATCATATACATCTTCTTTTGTTCTGGCATTTTTTCCTTCTAAAAAAAATGTCATCATCACAATATCCACCAGCCGTTTCTTATTCGGAATAAATTCTTTAACATCAGGTAAAGAAACATAGCTTTTAGAATCTCCCGAATATTTAATGTCATACAAATCATAATTAGGAAATTGGGCATTAAATTCTTCAGGAATAAATAGATAATCAAATTCTCGATCACTTACAGGAAGAGTTCCCTCATCCATAACAGCTCCCGGCATTATTATTGAATATGTCAATCTGGCATCTTCTATATCTTCAACAAGCTTTCCAATTAAATGCAGTCCTTTATCAGGATTTACACGAAAGTAACCCGGCATTTGAAAGTGAAAATACTTCTGAGGACTGTTATCATCAACGTAAATATTATAGGCACCATCACCTGTACCCAACACATCACCGCTTTTATCACCAAACCAGCATTTTTCTTTAATCTTATATACTCCCGGTATATCCGCAATCGTCATGTTAGGTGACATTTTCAAAAGACCAATTTTGTTGCTTATCCCGCTTGAAACAAACTCTCTTCCATCGGGATAAACTATTGTTTTAGTGCAATTAATTCCTTCCGTAGAAGGAAAAACAAAGCCTCCTATACCTAAAGGATCACCTATTTCGTATATAACGCCTTGAGACGGAGCACCCGCTTCAAAAATAAAAAACTCACGTCCTTTAACCTTCAACAATGATTCTGTAAGCGGTGCAACAATTCGATTAGCATTAGACCCTTTTGGAATTACCATTGCCATTGATGAATAAATGCCATAATGCGTCTTATTTTCTTTTAGATTTCGATACACAAAACCACCCATAAAACGATACATATCTTCCGGTGAATCACCATATTTACTAGCACCAAATTGATTACCAAATGCGTTATATGCTGGAGACGTTGTCCAATAACCATCCCTAAATATAGCGCTTGAATCAGCAACGAATGTACGAGTCATTATTCCCGGTCTTATTGCAGAAACATAAAAATACGCTTGAGTAGTAAATTTTTCGGGAAAATCATAAGAATACACATTATTCTCTGACCTTGTGATCACCTCTTCCTGTGAGGGAAGCTCTGCGCTAAGCAAAGCATCAATTGCATTTGCTCCATCAAGAGTTGAAGCGATATACATTACATCTCCACTGTAATAAGGCAGTGGTAAATTTGTACAGTTTGTGTAATCCATTGTCTCAGGTTCAATTTCTTTACCATCAGAGATACGTCCTTCTGTAAGAAGATTAAAACGTGCTTTAGGCTTGACCAGCGGATTCATTGGACGCTTAAACTTCCTGCCATGTACTATCAATTTTGTATCCTGCGGAGCAATAACACAACTACCTACCTGATTTCCAATCCATAATGTTCCATCAGGGTCCTTATATTCAGCAGAAACTCTGGCAATATATTCACCCGGTTCTTCAAATACAACTTTTTCTTTAGAATAAAAATATCCGAACCTGTTTGCTTTGCCTTTCAAATTCCATTCTTTAACATTATCTATTTCAGAGTTCACATATTCCCTAATATCTATTCTCACATCAGCCCGACAAGGAGGATGAACAAAAACCGAACTCGGGTAAGCATTTCCTACCTCAAAAGGCGAACCGGGCTTAACACTCGTAGCAAAACTAAGACGGTTAGCCACCCAAAGGTGGTATGTCCCTCCCCCTGTATATCGATGTCCCCAAATATCATTGATCCAGCCTTGCATTTCGATCTTATAATGGCCATAATGGTCAAATTTCATCTTAAAATTATCAGCACCTGAACTTCCTCCAGTAACCGATTGTTTCCTAAAGGGCCTTTTTCCTAATTTTTTCTTTGTTCCATCCGGAAACGTAACCTTAACTGAGAATTCGCCGCTTTTATAATCTAATGGTATCGGCACACAAAAAGGAAGTATTTTTTCAACAAAAGAAATGCTCGCTTTGTCAGCAAAAAAAGCAGGAAAATCAGGCTCAATATTCAGAACTTCTCCATGTTGAATAATAAACCTATCCGACACACTATGGCGGGGCATTAATCGAAAATTATTCTTATCTTCATCAGAAACAATTCCCTGCGTTCCCATTTCAATTTTTTCCATAAACAACATCCAAACCATTTTGGGGAGTTTTGGTTTCCCCACCACAAAAACAGGCAAGGTATAATTTTTTTGAGAAAGCGGCAATTGTTCATGAAAAGGAGGATGGAAATAATTATCCGGATCAAGACGAAGTTGAGAAATTGTCGACAACCTGTCTTCATAGGTTTTACTGTCTTTTAAAAAAACTGCCCGGGTATCTAAGTGAAACCGATAATATCCCGCAGGTAAATATTGCGGTAATTTACCTCGAAGAGTAAACTTTACTTTTACTGAATCTTCTAAAAATTCTATTTGTTCTAAGGGCTTAGAATCAGAAAGATGAAACACTGATTCATACCTGCCTAATATTTTATTATTTTCCCCCTGCTGAGGCCACGAAAAGAACTCTATAGGCATCCCTGTCGGGGTAAGGACAGTTGACATGAAATTATTATTAATCAGATGCGGACGGCCTTGAGCATCAAATATTCTCTCAGTTTTTAAAACAAGCTTTAATCCCTTTAGGTATTTTTTGTATTTTAAGAACTCTTTTGATTCTATGTTTAGCTGAACATCTAAAGAAACATAATCTCCGGCACGAAATCTTTGTTCATTCATTGTGCACTCAGCAGTCCAAGAACCCCCTCCCAGTATTTTGTCTGACAATGACCATTGAATCGGTTGTTCTTCTCTTGCCTGCAAAGGGTAAACACCCTGAAATAGAACTACAGCAATGGAACAGATAGAAAATAATAAAAAAAATTTAAAAAAATAATATCTCACGTTTTCCTTTTCTAGTGGTCACAAAGGGGTCAAGTCTGTAATTACGTCATCTGGTGTCTTTTAAAATTTTATCGTACCTTTTATTATCCCTTACCATCCGATAAGAACGACTAATTGTTTCCACTGACACATTTAATTTCCGAGCAATATCCACATTTTTATAGTTTAGTTTTTCTCTACAATATCTAATCGAAAAATCTCTTACTGTATAATAGTCCTTATGCCTGTTACAATACTGCTCTTTTGTGATCTTTAAACAATTTAAGAAAAACTCCACAGCTTCTTCTATGCTTTCCGAGGGCAAGACATCCTTTAACTCTAGAGAGGAAATCTCAGTTAAATCTTTATCAAAAAATATCTTTTTGATTTTATCTTTAAACTTCTCACTACCTAAAACTGCCGGCCAGTTTGTTCCTTTTAAGCGTTTATCAAAATACTCAGAAACATCTTCTTTTACATAGCAGCTATATTCATTAATTGCTGATTTTTTATGCTGCCCCCAATAAGCCAATGCTTCATCAACACAAAGCCAATCAAGCCGTCTTTTTCTACTGAGATAATATTTATGACTTGTCCAGTGATATTCGCCCTCTTCTCCTACTAAACCTGCTTTTATTGGATTGCGGTGAATATATCTAACACATTCCATAAAGTAACTGTCTGCCTCTATCAAAATTGACTTATATCTTCCCTTGAACAATGCGCCTTCTAATTTATGCTTCCTATTGGTTTTTTGAGTATAAACTCCATTAATATGACGCATTGCTCTGGAAATATTTGCATCCGGAGCAGAAATTAGTAAATGGTAATGATTAGACATCAAACAGTAAGAATAAATTTTAATATTAAATAACTTTACTGCTTCGGCAAGAACAGACAAAAACAAATAATAATCACCATCGTCTAAAAATATTTTCTCCCGACGACGGCCTCGATTCATAATATGGTAAAAAGCATTC
>JAGLQQ010000136.1 GCA_023136735.1 Candidatus Omnitrophota bacterium
AGAATTCTATGGGCGTGAGCCCATTGAATGGCAATGATTATCCGCCAGTTTCCACCAAAAAGATAGGCGGACAAGTGTTAGGCGGATGTTACGCCGAAGGCGAAACGTGAAGATGCTATGGGTGTAAACCCATAGATCTTCAATAACTTGCAAATCATTAAGTTATAGTAATCTATTTAACTTAATTAAGAATGACCCCATTAATTAAGAAAGAATGTTTAAAAGACCATGAATCCAATAAAAAAGCGAATAGATTCTCTTAGAAGTAATATTGACCAAGCTGCCAAGAAGAATAAAAGAAGCATTGAGGATATTCACCTTATTTGTGTTACTAAGTATGCAGGGATTGAAGATGTAGTAGAAGCAGTAAGATGTGGTTGTTATCAAATAGGAGAAAATCGATTTCAGGAAATGCGTAGAAAATACGATGCGCTCCAAAAGATCTTACCGGCTGCCCAATTCCAAAAGATAAAATGGCACTTTATAGGACATTTACAAACTAATAAAATAAAAAGTGTCCTTCGCTATGCTTCCATGATACAATCTGTTGACAGCATGAAGCTTATTGAGTCAATAAATGAGCAGGCAAAGAAAATAAAAGGGAAAGTAGATATTTTAGTGCAGGTGAATATATCAAAGGAAGAATCAAAGTTTGGGCTTGATGCCGCAAATGTAGATGATTTCCTGCAGAGGTTGTTAGAATATCCGAATTTATGTGTTAAGGGTTTTATGGGAATGGCTGAGCTTAGTGATAGTCAGGACTTATTACGTGAGGAGTTTCAGGCTTTAAAACAGCTTTTTGATGAGCAGAATGAGAAACTTTTAGAAAAAGGCCATGCTCGGATGAGTGTTTTGTCAATGGGAATGACCAATGATTACAAAATAGCTATAGAGGAAGGCTCGAATATGATTCGGGTGGGCAGCGCAATTTTCGGAGGTTAAATTGAATAAGGTTAATGTTGGGATTATTGGTGCGGGAAATATGGGAGAGGCTATTATTAAAGGGCTTCAAGCTAGAAAAGATTTTTCTGTGTACATTTATGAGAAAAATAAAGCTCGTGTAAGAAAAATATCAAAACAATATGGAGTAACAGAAAATACACTCAAACAATTGACAAATACTTGTAATATCATTATTATTTGTGTTAAACCTCAGGATGTAGACAGCCTGATTCTGGATATAAAAGAGCAAGTAAACACCAAGCAGCTGCTGATTTCAATTGCTGCGGGGATTACTACCAAACATTTAGAAAAGGGTATGGGGAAAAAAGTTGCTGTAGTTAGAGTAATGCCAAATTTGCCTGGACTGATAGGGCAGGGGGTTTCTGCTTTTTGCTTAGGTAAGAATGCCAGTGCCAAGCATTATAAAGTGACAGGAGAAATCTTTCAAGCAATGGGGGAGATTTTAAAAGTAAAAGAAAATAAGATGGATGCCATAACTGCAATAAGCGGAAGCGGCCCTGGTTTTTACGCGTACTTTATAAATGCAATGCAAGAAGCAGCTTTCGAAATTGGGCTGAGCAAAGAAGATGCGAAATTTCTTGCTGTTAATGCAGCCGCAGGCACAGCAAATATGTTGCTTAAGACAAAAATAGATCCTGCATTTATGGTTAAACGTGTTGCTTCTCCTGGAGGGACCACTGAGGCAGGATTGAAAGAACTGGACAAAGCAAAAGTAAAGTTTTCGGTAAAAAAGACATTAAAAGCAGCACAAAAAAGAGCAAAGGAGTTGAGTAAATAGCAATTATGGATAAAGAAATAGATTATAAAAACACAATTAATTTGCCTCAAACCGGATTTTCCATGAAGGCTAATTTGCCTAAAAAGGAGCCAGAGATTCTGGCTAAATGGCAAGAAGACGATATTTATCAATTAATAATGAAAAATACAGAGGATTCGCCTAAATATATTTTGCATGACGGGCCTCCTTATGCAAACGGAAATATTCATATTGGGCATGCCTTGAACAAGATCCTGAAAGATATAATTCTTAAGTATAAAACCTTGCAGGGATTTAGTACTCCGTATGTTCCTGGTTGGGATTGTCATGGTCTGCCGGTTGAGCATCAGCTGTTTAAGAAAATGGGAAAGAAAAAAGGGGAAGTTGATCAGGTAACTTTTCGTGAAAAAGCACAAGAATTTGCCCTAAGCTTTGTTGATATTCAAAAAGAACAATTTAAACGTTTAGGAATCTTTGCTGATTGGGATAATCCCTATTTAACCTTGGCTCATAAGTATGAAGCAGGAATTATTCGATCGTTTGGTGCTTTAGCTGCTAAAGGATATATTTATAAAGGGACAAAGCCTGTAAACTGGTGCTGTAATTGCGAAACAGCTTTGGCTGAGGCTGAAGTCGAGTATGATAATCATAATTCGCCCTCTATATTCGTGAAATTTGCTTTGAATGATCCTAGTAGTATTGCAACGCTAGTTGAGCATAATGTTAAAAAAGCTTCTATTGTTATATGGACAACAACGCCTTGGACATTGATGGGAAATGTTGCTTGCGCTGTTCATCCTGATTTTACTTATGTTTTTGCAAAGATCAAAAATGAGGTATTGATTCTAGAAAAAAATCTCATTGTTTCGGTTTTTGAAAAGATAGGTATTGAGAAGTATGAGATAATCGGTGAAGTGAGGGGGAAAGAATTAGAAAAAGTTGAGTATGCGCATCCCTTAGGATTGCGTAAAGGGATTGTGGCACTGGCTGATTATGTGTCTTGTGAAGATGGAACAGGGGTAGTTCATATTGCTCCTGGATACGGAGCGGATGATTTCCTAGTCGGTAAAAGATATAAGCTAGACGTTTTGATGCAGGTAAATGAGCGCGGAGTATTTTTTGATAATATCCCGGAAGTTGGAAATTTGCATGTGGTCAAGGCAAGTGGGATGGTTGTTGAAAAATTACAAGTTATTGGCGCTCTTCTTTGGAGTGGTTCTATCACTCATTCATATCCGCATTGTTGGCGCTGTAAAAAACCAATAATATTCAGGGCTACAGAGCAATGGTTCATGAGCATAGATCACAATAATTTACGCGATAAAGTATTGAAAGTAATAAAAGATGTCGAATGGGTGCCTGATTTTGGGGAGAATAGAATCACGAGCATGGTAGAAAGCAGGCCGGATTGGTGTCTTTCCCGCCAAAGACTTTGGGGGGTGCCTATACCTGTTTTTTATTGCAAGAGTTGTAATGAAACTGTAGTTGACCCCGAGGTAATCGAAGAAGTGGCTAAAATTGTCGAAATGGAAGGGACGAATAGCTGGTTTAAGAAACAGCCAGCGGAATTGATGCCTAAAGGGTATAAATGTGTTAAGTGTCAATCTAGTGAATTTAACAAAGAAAAGGATATTCTGGATGTTTGGTTTGATAGTGGTGTGTCTCATCAGTCTGTACTCAGGGCAAACAAGGCACTTCAATATCCGGCTGATTTGTATCTTGAAGGATCAGATCAGCATAGAGGATGGTTTCAGGCAGCTCTTATAAGCGCGATGGCAATTGAAGAATCCGCGCCGTTTAAAGAAGTCCTCACTCATGGATTTACTGTAGATGGAGAAGGAAAAAAGATGTCAAAATCAAGAGGCAATGTCATTGCGCCGCAAGGGATAATTGATCGTCTTGGTGTTGATGTTTTACGTTTGTGCATAGCTTCTTCTGATTATAATGACGATGTGAGGATGTCACAGGAAATTATTGCCCGGGTGAGTGAAAGTTATCGAAAAATCAGAAATACATTAAAATTTGCTTTAGGAAATCTGGCTGATTTTGATCCCCAAAAAGATAGCATCGATTATCCTGATCTGATGGAAATTGACCGCTGGGCGCTTTCTGTTTTGAATAGTCTGCTTTTGCAGGTAACACAGGCTTATGATGCATTTGTTTTTCATCAGGCTATTAAGTTGGTTTACAACTTCTGCATAGTGCAGATGAGTTCATTTTATCTTGATGTTTTAAAGGACAGACTATATACATTCCATCAAAATAGTCCCTCAAGACGCTCTGCCCAAACTGTACTTTATGAAATACTCAAGGTGATTACCTCACTTATTGCCCCTGTATTATCATTTACCGCTGAAGAGGTAAGTAGTTTTATTCCTGGGGAGAAGTCAAAAAGTATATTCTTGTCCTCATGGCCTCAGGTGAATAACGATTATATTAAGAATGATCTAAACGACACTTGGAAATTTATACTTGAGGTGCGTAATTGTGTGCTGAAATCTTTAGAAGCTGCACGTGCCGATAAGCTCATTGGTAATAGCCTTCAAGCTAAGGTGAAAATCAGCTGTGCAAAGGAAAATAAGAATATATGCAGGATTTTACAGAACTATCTTGATGAATTGGCAAGCATATTTATCGTGTCTGAGGTTGTGTTGAATTTGGATGTTGACACAGAAAATCCCTCAGTATATAATATCAATCTCCAAAAGCCTAACGCGCAAATTGAGAGTGGAGAGATAAGTATCCGGGTTGAAAAAGCTGGGGGAGATAAATGTGTTCGTTGTTGGAATTATTCGCGAAGCATTGGAAATAATGAGCAGCATCCCAAGCTATGTGAGCGCTGTGTTAAAAATCTGCAATGTTAGAAAGGAGCAATTCAAATGAATAAAAAGGAATCTGAAGAGTTTAAACAAAAGCTTGTTGAGTTAAGAGTCAAAGTTACTGATGAAATGAGTCAGATCGGAGGGGGAAGTTTAAAAAAGTCTCAGCGTGATGCTTCTGGTGACCTTTCCGCGTATACGTTCCATATGGCTGATGTAGCTAGCGATAGTTTTGAACGAGAATTGTCTTGGGATAGAGCCAGTGTAGAGCAAAAAGTTCTATTTCATATTGATGACGCGCTTAAGCGGATTGAAGAGGGTGTATACGGAAAATGTGAGTCTTGCGCGAAAAAAATAAATAAGGAGCGTTTAAAAGCAATACCTTATGCGGTATTTTGCCGTGCTTGCAAAGAAAAACGTGAGAAGGAGCTGTAATTAAAAGACTTTTCATTGTTATGAATAAATTATTTCTCATGGCAATTTTGGTTTTTATTGACCAGGTTTCAAAACTTGCGGTGCTCAAGCGTCTGTATCAAAACGACAGTATCCCGGTCATCAATAATATTTTTCATATCACACTAGTTTATAATACAGGTTCGGCTTTTGGTTTTCTTCGTAATCAAAACTGGATTTTGACATATGTCAGTGTGTTTGCGATAATAGTTATTCTTTTTCTTCTTGTACGCCGTCCTAAGTTTACTTCAGCTTTATATCTGCATATCTGGCAAAGCGCCTTAGTGCTGGTTTTATGCGGAGCGACAGGAAATCTAATTGATCGAATACGGCTCGGCTATGTAGTGGATTTCCTTGATTTTCGGATTTGGCCGGTTTTTAATTTTGCGGATTCTATGATTACCTGTGGCGTTATCCTGCTTTTATTTATTGTTTTTAAAAAAGAGGCTATTAAATAAAAATGCATCCAGTATTATTTAATTTTGGTAATTTGAAAATATTCTCTTATGGAGCCATGGTAGCACTAGGAGTGCTGTTTTCTACAGTTTTTGTTTACCGCCTTGCACTTAAACGGGGGCTGGATGCTGAGAAAATCGTGGATCTGATCTTCTGGATTGTTGTTTGGGGATTGATAGGGGGGCGTCTTTTTTATGTGCTGATTAATCCAGAAATTTATTTCAAAAACCCCTTGGAGATAATTAAAATAAACAAGGGAGGGCTAGTTTTTCACGGCAGCCTTCTTGGGGCAATAATTACCGCGCTTGTTTTTGTAAAAAAAAGTAAACAGCCTTTGTTTGAAACCTTGGATATAATTTTTGTTTTTTTGCCACTGGCTCATGCTCTGGGCAGAGTAGGTTGTTTTCTGAATGGTTGCTGCGCAGGAAAACCAACACAGTCTTTTTTAGGAGTAATTTTTCCGGGTCACTCTTTAAGAGTTCATCCGACACAACTATATTCTGCTTTTTTCCTTTTAATAATTTTTCTGATTTTGTATTTTTTAGAAAAGAAAAAACATTTTGCCGGAGAAATTGTATCTCTATACTTGATAATATATGGAGTGATGCGGTTCGCTATAGAATATTTGCGTGATAATCCTAAAGTTTTAGGGGATTTGACTATGTTTCAATGCATAAGTATTGTGCTTATACTTTTAGGTGGAGTATTGCATAATGCTTTAAAAAGCAAACGGAAAAGCGGTAAACTTGAAGAGAAAACTTAATTTTAAGGTCACAGCATCGGAATCTGATCAAAGAATAGATAAATTCTTAGTCATTAAGCTGGAAAATGATTTTTCACGAACTGACATAAAGAAATTTATTGATCAGGGGTCTGTCTGTCTGAATGACCAAGAGGTTAAGGCTCATCAGAAAGTCAAGGAAAACAATTCTATTGAAATAGTCGTTTGGGATCAATCTAAGCAAACGGATGTTCCCGCGGTTGAGATACCTATAAATATCATTCATGAGGATGATTTTATTTTTGTAGTAAATAAATGTGCCGGGATGGTGGTGCATCCTGCAGCAGGTCATTATGATGATACACTGGTTAACGCGCTGCTTTTTCACACAAGCAGTCTTTCTGATGTAAATGGGTTGACAAGGCCAGGTATTGTGCACAGGCTTGATAAAGATACATCCGGACTTATTGTAGTAGCTAAGGATAATAAGACGCATAGGTTTTTGGCTAATCAGTTCAAAGATCATGAAGTGAAAAAGATGTATATGGCAATTGTTAGCGGCAGTGTTGAATATGATGAAGGTATAATTGATGAACCGATATCTCGCAGTCCTCATGATAGGAAAAAAATGAAAATCAGTTATGTTGATTCTAGAGAGGCTCGGACCCGTTATCGTGTGTTAAGCCGCAGTAAAGATGCAAGTGTACTGGAAGTTTTCCCTCAAACAGGTCGAACACATCAAATTAGAGTGCATATGGCTCATTTGGGACATCCTATATTAGGCGATAAGCAATATGGGAAGAATCAGAGTAAATATCCTATTAAACGTCAGGCTTTGCACGCAAAAAAATTGAGTTTTACACACCCCCAGACAAATAAATTTGTAGAGTTTATGGCTGAAGTGCCTGCAGATATGCAAAGTATTATTGAGAGAATAGATTAAACTCTATAACTAACGCTTAATAGCCTGTATAGCGTATCGCTCTAACTCCTAAATCGAATGGCTCTTTCTTATTTAGTGTGGACTTCAAATAAAGATCATGGGGGAATTTTTAAGCGCGTTGG
>JAGLQQ010000137.1 GCA_023136735.1 Candidatus Omnitrophota bacterium
GGAAAAGCATCTGGCTCATAGCTCATGGGAAAAGCAAAAAAAGAGGGGTGATGGACGAGGCGCAATTTTAAATAAAAAGTTAAAAGTGAAAAGGCAAAAATTACGAGTTATGAATGAAATGGGCGGAAATTTATTTGAGAGGATATCTGGGGAATTGCCGGAGGAGATTTTTGAGACTTTGTTGAAAACAGGGAGTTTCCGAATTGAACGCATTGTTTCCCAAGGGCAAAGTACACCTAAAGGAACATGGCTTTTGCAAAAACAGAATGAATGGGTGGTCTTGCTTAGCGGTGCGGCTAAGCTGTCCTTAGATAAAGACTCAAGTACGCTGAATATGAAACCCGGGGATTATGTTCATATCCCGGCAAATTGTAAACACCGCGTGGAATGGACAGATACAAACAAGAAAACTGTTTGGCTTGCGATACATTATAAAAGCAGCGAATAGCGTATAGCGATTAGCGATTAGGAAAAATGTGGTATCCTGAAATAGAAAAGTAAAACAACGGTTATATAAAACAAAAAAAGAGGAGATAAATAATGGCTGAGATTAAAAAAGTAGATAGTTTTGAGTATAAATCGGAAATGAAGCAGCTGCTTAATATTATTATCCATTCCCTGTATACACATCCGGAAGTTTTTTTACGCGAGTTGATATCAAACGCGTCGGATGCTCTGAATAAGGTTCGTTTTCGGGAGCTGACAGACAGAAATATTATTGATCCTGAGGTTGATTTAGATATCCGCATTGAGGTTGATGCTAAAAAGGAAACTTTTTCCATAGAGGATAGCGGCATTGGAATGACCCGGGAGGAATTGATCAATAATATCGGCACGGTCGCCCGCTCAGGCACGACGGAGTTTCTGGAAAAGCTAAAAACAGAAAACAAGAATTTCGATGAAAACCTCATTGGACAGTTTGGGGTGGGATTTTACGCGGTGTTCATGGTCGCGGATGAAGTGACTATTGAAACAAGAAACGCGGAGACTGATTCTAAGGGATTGCGCTGGAAATCCAAAGGGGAAAGTGCTTTTACAATAGAAGAGATCGACAGGAAAAAAAGAGGCACTAAGGTATCTTTTAAGTTAAAAGACAGCGCTAAAGAATTCGCGCAGGAATATAAGATTAAGGAGATCATTAATAAATACTCTAATTTTGCTGATTTTCCAATATTAGTAAAAGGGGAAAAGATCAATAAAATAAGCGCGCTATGGCGTAAGAAAAGCGCTGATATCAAGGAAAGCGAGGCGCATGAGTTCTATAAATTTGTTACCAATGATTTTGAAGATCCTTTAGGGTATCTGCATCTTAATGTTGAAGGCGCGGTAAGTTTTACAGCCCTTCTGTTTATTCCAAAACAAGCGCCTTATGATCTTTGGAATGTTCAAAAAGAAAAGTCGCTGCATCTTTATTCCAATAAGATTATGATCCAAAATGATTGTAAGGAGATATTGCCGGAGTATTTGCGTTTTACCAAGGGAGTTGTGGATACGTCGGACCTGCCTTTGAATGTTTCCCGGGAAACTGTGCAGGTCAATCCGGTGCTGGTAAAGATCCGCACGGCCTTAACGCGAAAAATACTGCAGTATTTGGCGGATATGGCGGATAAAACAAATGATAAGTATAAAGATTTCTATAAGAATTTCTCTTCGTTGCTTAAATCCGGGCTGAACAGCGATTTTACTAATCGGGATAAAATAATCGAACTGCTGCGCTTTGAGTCTTCGCTGAAGAAGCAGGGTGAGCTGATTTCCTTAAAGGATTATGTGGCGTCAATGCAGAAAAATCAAAAGGAGATTTACTTTATCAATGGCGAAAACCGCCTGAGTATAGAAAAAAATCCTAATTTAGAATATTTTAAGAAAAAGGGAATAGAGGTGTTATTTTTGATCGATCCTATCGATGCTTTTGTTATGCCTTCAGTAAATGAATTTGATAAGCATCCGCTTAAATCCATAGAAAAGGCGGATATAGAGCTTGATCCTGAAGACAAGATTGAAACGCCGGATGTAAATCTTAATAAGTCACTTTTGTCTTTGTTTAAGAAAACCCTGGGTGATCGGGTTGAAGACGTTGTCTCTTCTAAAAGGCTGGTTGACTCAGCGGTGACGCTTGTGGTTAGTAAGGATGCTATGGACAGCCATACAGAGCGGATGATGAAAATGATGAATAAGGATTTCCAGGGGACAAAGAAGATTCTGGAAGTGAACACATCGCATGCCCTAATAAGCAATCTGTCCCGGCTGTATCTGGCTGATGAGAACAGCCCGCTGCTTAAGCAATGTGTAGAGCAGCTCTATGATGGAGTATTGCTGGGGGAAGGCAATCTTCAAACGCCTGCGGATTTTGTTAAAAGAATGACAGATATTATGGAGACAGCGACAGATAATAAGTAATAAATAAATAAATTACGAATTATGAGTTATGAATGAAAAAACAAAGTAGCGAGAAGAGAGAAGCAAGAAACGAGTAGCGAATAGGAAAAGCATCTTAGCTCATGGCTAGTATAAAG
>JAGLQQ010000138.1 GCA_023136735.1 Candidatus Omnitrophota bacterium
CCGCATCCTGCGTGACTCCGAGGGAAATGGTGATTTTACGCGTCCATGCTAAAATCAACATTTAAATCCGCAAAAATAGTTCTCATATCCTAAGAGTGTGAGCATCTTTTGGTGATAGTGTTTAAGAGCGATTAGTACTTAAGTTTTAATGAAAAAAGTGTCAACTATTATAGGACAAGACAAGCATAAAGCGGGAAAAGCGGAAAAAGAGTAAAACATAAAAATGAGAAAGAAAAAGATAGATAGGGATGATGCTGTCACGGATAGTGCGCTTTTATGCCCGCCTGAGTATATTTTTTTCAGAAAACATAAACCATTGCTTGAAACAAGTACGGAAATCCCGGCAGATTTTGAATTTAATGATGAATTTAGTCATGCGTTTGATCTGATGGAGAATTCAAATAGGAATTTGTTTATTACCGGTAAGGCCGGTACCGGAAAGTCTACTTTGCTGCAGTATTTTCGTAAAAATACGGAAAAAAATATTGTTGTTCTGGCTCCCACCGGCGTTGCCGCTGTGAAAATAAGAGGGCAGACTATACATTCCTTTTTTAGGTTTCCACCAAAAGCGATCCAAAAGAAGCATGTAAGAAGGCTTAAAAATAAGGCGGTAATAAATAACCTTGATGCCATAGTGATCGATGAGGTTTCCATGCTGCGCGCGGACATATTGGATGGGATTGATCATTCGCTGCGCATCAATCGAGATAATCACAATGAGGTTTTTGGGGGAGTGCAGATAATTGTTTTAGGGGATCTGTTTCAGCTGCCTCCGGTAGTCGGCAGGCAGGAAAGACAAGTGCTGGAAGCGCAATATGAAAGCCCTTATTTTTTCAGTGCTCCTGTTTGGCAGGAGAGCAAACCGCTGATCTGCGAGCTGAATAAAGTCTATCGCCAAAAAGATGACGCGTTCATTGATATTTTAAACAGGGTGCGCATGGGGCAATGCGACGAATACGATCTTGAGAAAATCAATAAAAGGGTTGTAAAAAACATAGTCCATGATGAGCAAGGGATAATAACCCTTACGACGACTAATAGCGCGGCTAAAGCTATTAATTCTAGTTGTCTGAAGAAAATAAACTCGCAAGAGATCAGCTTTGAATCTTTTATTAAGGGCGATTTTGACGCTAGGCTTTATCCGACGGATGTCACTTTAAAATTAAAAGTCGGCGCCCAGGTGATGCTGCTTAAAAATGACAAAGAGAAGCGTTGGGTGAATGGGACATTAGCCGAGGTCTCAAGTGTCGGTCCGGCGAACATAGAAGTGAATATTAATGGTGAATATTACCAGATGGTAAAGGAGAAGTGGGAAAAAATAGAGTATTATTTCAATAAGGAAGAAAATACCATTGACGAAAAAATCCTGGGTTATTTTGAGCAATTTCCTTTAATGCTGGCTTGGGCAGTAACGATACATAAAAGCCAAGGACAGAATTTTGAAGATTTAATTATCGATATTGGTTACGGGGCTTTTGCGCATGGCCAGACATATGTGGCTTTAAGCAGATGTACAAAACTGGAGGGGATCAAGCTGGCGCGGCCCATTGCGCTAAGCGATATTATTTTTGATAAACGCATTTACAAATTTATGAAAAATCATACATAATTTCAATACGGATAATTTTAAATGGCAAAGATCATTTTATGATCGCATTATCGATAACAAAAAATCATTAGACAACATTCGTAAATATATAAAAAATAATCCCGCGACATGGGATAATGACGAACATAATCCAAATAATAAAAACCATAACCAGTTGTGACCCGCGCCCGACTTATGTCGGTCATGTGCCCCATCTGCAGAGTTCCAATGTTATAGGAAAATAGCAATCATCCTCTACTTCCCCCCCCCCAAGCAACTAATAAAATGTTGACAATTAACTCGTTGCAAAATAAGACGTTAGGTTAATAGTCTCTGATGCTATTCAGTAAAATGTTGACAATCGTACGTGTTTTTGTTTACAATGTAATAAGAAATTTTACGGCAAATTAACATTAAATTTTTATTTCATAAGGACATTATAATAATGAAAAAATCTTATAAACGCGGACAGGAAATTAGAAAATTTATCTTAAAAAATATCTCAACAAATCCTCAACACATTGTTAATCAAACTTCTGAATATTTTAATATCTCGAGACAAGCAGTAAATCGATATATTCAAGACCTCTTAAAAGAAGGACAGATTTCCGCAACTGGAAATACAAGGCAACGCATTTATTCTTTGAAAGTTTTGCACAAAAGTAATTTTTCAATTCCGTTAATTGACCTTAAAGAAGATGTTCTTTGGAGAGCAAAAATTGCTGAACTTTTTCAAAACTTTCCCAGCAACGTAATAAATATTTGGCATTACTCTTTCACAGAAATGGTTAATAATGCAATCGATCATTCTGCAGGAACAAAGATAGTAATCTCTATTGAAATGAACTCTTTTCTAGCTAAGATAAGCATTCATGATAATGGTGTCGGAATATTTAAAAAAATTAAAAAAGAATGCAACTTAGAAGATGAACGACATGCAGTTTTGGAATTAGCTAAAGGTAAATTAACTACCGACAGTGAAAACCATACAGGAGAAGGTGTTTTTTTTACTTCAAGAATGCTTGATGACTTTGCCATTCTTTCAGGAGAAGTATTCTTTTCACATAAACTAGGAGCCGATGAGGATTGGATTATGGAAAGGGAAACTCCTGATACAGGAACATCTGTTTTTATGTCTTTAGCAAATCAAAGTACCCGCACTGATAAAGATGTCTTTGATCGTTTTGCATCTGAAGAAGAAGATTATGGTTTTACTAAAACTATTGTTCCCGTTCGATTAGTAAGACATGGAGCTGAAAAACTAATATCCAGATCTCAAGCTAAAAGACTGCTTGGCAGAATTGATCGATTTAAAACTGTTATCCTAGATTTTCAAGAAATTGACTCAATAGGCAGAGCTTTTGCTGATGAAATCTTTAGAGTATTTGAAAAAAATCATCCTAACATCCTATTAATACCTATTAATACTATTGAAAATGTCAAAAAAATGATTACCGCTATAAAAACTGAAATATAACTCTATCATCTATAAGACCTCCAGTTGTCAAGAGAAAATAATACC
>JAGLQQ010000139.1 GCA_023136735.1 Candidatus Omnitrophota bacterium
TCTCTTTCGCCACTATGCACCTCCTTTATTTAATATATTAATTAATATCGTTTGCCTATTAATTTTTCTTGTATTTGTTTTGGAACCTCTAAATAATAAGAAGGTTCTATTGTATACATTCCGCGACCCTGTGTCAAGCTTCTTATTACTGTTGCGTAACCAAACATCTCTGCCAGCGGTACAACTCCTCTAATAACTTTCGCATTTGCACGGTCGTTCATCGACTCAATTTTACATCTGCGCGATCCTAAATCTCCAATTACATCGCCAAGATATTCTTCAGGAATTATTGCCTCTAAAGACATTATCGGTTCCAGAAGAACTGACTGCGCCTTTCTTAATCCATCTGTAAAAGCCATTGATGCGGCCATTCTAAAAGCCAGATCAGATGAATCAACGGCATGTGATGAGCCTCCAACCAGACTAACATTTACATCAATCACAGGATAACCTGCGAGCACTCCAGAGCTGGCTGAACCAAGAACCCCTTCTTTAACAGCGGCTATAAATTCTCTTGGTATTACTCCTTTTGATATTACACTCTTAAAATCAACCCCTTGCCCTTCGCCAGCATTTGACATCTCAAGCACTACATGGGCATACTGTCCTCGGCCGCCAGTTTGTTGAATGAATTTATGTTCAACTTCAACCGTCCGGGAGATTGTTTCTTTATATGCTACCTGCGGTTTTCCTACGTTTGCCTCAACTTTAAATTCCCGCATCAGGCGATCTACAATTATTTCCAGGTGAAGCTCTCCCATTCCGGAGATAATTGTTTGTCCTGTATCTTTATCATACTTAACTTTAAAACTAGGGTCTTCTTCCTGCACTCTATTAAGGCTTGCGCCTAATTTATCCTGCGCTGCCTGCGTTGCCGGCTCGATAGCCAAAGACACTACAGGTTCAGGGAAATGAATGCTTTCTAAAATTATCGGCTTATTAATATCACAGATCGTCTCTCCGGTTTTTGTTTCTTTCAAACCAACCGCAGCAACGATCTCACCAGCATAAGCTTCTTCCACTATTTCCTGCTTATTTGCATGCATCCTAAGCAGCTTTCCTATTCTCTCTTTCCGATCTTTATTCGCATTGTAAACATGCGTTCCTGATTTTAAAATTCCGGAATAAACGCGGAAGAATATCAGCTTACCAACATAGGAATCTGCCATTATTTTAAACGCTAGAGCGCTGAACGCTTCATCATCGGATGTTATCCGCTTTTCTTTCTTCTCTGTTCCAGGCACTATTCCTTCTACAGGCGGTACATCAAGGGGACTGGGCAAATAATCACAAATGCCCTCAAGCAGTGGCTGAATACCCATATTACGAAAACTTGATCCACAGAAAATAGGCACATATCCAAATTTTACAACAGCATTGCGAATTGCTTTTTTAAGCTCATCTACCCCAGGCTCTTGATTGTGCACAAACTTTTCCATTAGCAACTGATCATGCTCTGCAGCTGTTTCTATCAAAAGCAAGCGGTAATCTTGAGCTAATTCCTGTAAATCCTGAGGAATTTCTACTGTTTGAAAATCCATGTTTTCACTATTACGTTCAAAAATATACGCTTTCATTTCAATGAGATCCACTACACCGGTAAAACCTTCCTCAGCTCCTATGGGAAGCTGCAAGGGAATCACTTTCGCTCCTAAGCGGGCTCTCATCTGCTCGATTGCGCCGTAAAAGTCACAGCCTACTCTGTCCATCTTATTTACATAAGCTATAAGAGGGACATTATAACGCTGCGCCTGTCTCCAAACTGTTTCAGACTGCGGCTCAACTCCACCAACAGCACATAAAACAATTACTGCTCCATCTAAAACTCTCAAAGAACGTTCAACTTCTACTGTAAAATCTACATGACCAGGAGTGTCAATTATATTTATCCGATGCTCTTTCCAGAAACATGTAGTGCTTGCGCTGGTAATTGTTATCCCGCGCTCCTGTTCCTGCACCATCCAATCCATTGTTGCAGTACCCTGATCAACCTCACCCAGCTTGTAAACCCTGCCAGTATAAAATAAAATGCGTTCCGTTGTTGTTGTTTTTCCGGCATCAATATGCGCCATGATGCCGATATTCCTGCTCTTTTCTAAAGGGAATGATCTTGCCATAACATGTTTCTTTGTTTCCCCCGCATTCATTTTAGTATGATTCTGGTTATTTCTATATTTTGAAAACTACCCGCCGAGATCAAACTACCAGCGGTAATGTGCAAACGCTTTATTCGCTTCAGCCATTTTATGTGTATCTTCTCTTTTCTTGATAGCTGCACCTTCGCCCTTATAGGCATCCAACAATTCCTGCGCAAGCTTATCTTCCATTGGTTTGCCTTTTCTGCTTCTTGCAAAATTGCGAATCCAGCGCAAGGCAATAATAGTCCCCCTATCCGTCCTGATTTCTATCGGAACCTGATAAGTCGCACCACCTACACGTCTTGCTTTAACCTCTAGTAGAGGACGCGCATTATCCAATGCCTTTTTAAAAATTTCCAATGCATTCGTACTTGTCTTTTGTTCTAAAACCTCAAAAGCAGAATAAACTATACGTTCCGCGATTGACTTTTTCCCCTTGGACATTACCATGTTCACAAGTTTGGTAACTAAAAGGCTATTGTACTTTGGGTCTGGCTGTATTTGACGTTTTACCGCGCGTCTTCGACGCATGTTTCCTCCTTACAATTTCAATTATTTTTTTGGTTTCTTTGTCCCGTAACAAGAACGGCTTCTTTTTCTATCCGATACTCCAGCAGTATCCAGAGTACCTCTTACAATATGATATCTAACTCCAGGTAAATCCTTTACTCTGCCACCGCGAACAAGAACTATAGAGTGTTCCTGAAGATTATGTCCTTCTCCGGGGATATAGGCTGAAACTTCAATGCCGTTAGTAAGTCTTACTCTTGCTATTTTACGCAAGGCAGAATTAGGTTTTTTAGGCGTCATTGTCCTTACCTGCAAACAAACACCTCTTCTTTGAGGAGATTTTTGCAATGCTGGAGACTTGTTTCTTGAGCTTGATTTTTTTCTTCCTATTCTAATTAATTGACTAATTGTCGGCATTTTTGTTTTTCTCCTTAGAGTGCTTTAAGAATATCTTCTTTTTTTTCTTCTTTTATTTTTTCTTCACCTTTTTCGTGTACGAGACGCAGCTTTCTATGCGAATGGAACCCCGTTCCTGCCGGAATTAAATGCCCCATAATAACGTTCTCTTTTAAGCCCAGGAGTGAGTCACTCTTCCCACTAGCCGCAGCTTCTGTTAGAACACGGGTAGTCTCCTGAAAGCTTGCAGCAGAAATAAAACTTTCCGTGCTCAAAGATGCCTTAGTAATTCCTAAAAGGAGAGGCGTTGCAGTTGCCGGCTTGCCTTTCTTGTCCTTTACGCGTTTATTTATCTTGTCTAGTTCAAATTTGTCCACCTGTTGACCTGGAAGCAAATCTGTATCGCCAACATCTTCAACTTTTACTTTTTTGAGCATCTGGCGAACAATAACTTCAATATGCTTATCGTTGATACGAACTCCTTGCAAACGGTAAACCTCTTGGATCTCCGTAACTAGATGCTCTTGTAGTTTCTGTACTCCAGATACACTTAAAATATCATGCGGCACCATCGGTCCGTCAGTCAATACCTGCCCAGCGGTTACCATGTCCCCTCTATAGATATTAAGATGTTTTCCTGGTGGTATCAAATATTCTTTACTCATACCTGATGCACTCTTTATAATTATGCGACGCTGTCCTTTTTTCGGAGCTCCGAATTCAACAATACCGTCAATTTCCGTAATAATCGCCGGATCTTTAGGTCGACGCGCTTCAAATATTTCCGCAATGCGCGGCAAACCACCAGTAATATCTTTTGTTTTAGAAATCTTTCTCGGAGTTTTAGCAAGCAAACTTCCGCCTTCAACTTCCTGCCCATCTTGCACAACAATATGCGCCCCAGACGGAATAGTATAAAAAGCCGCAACATCATCATTCTCATCATAAATAATAATCTGAGGATGAAAGTCAGCCTTATGATCAACAATAACTCTCTCAGTCAGTCCAGTAGAAGCATCAATTTCTTCACGCATAGTTACGCCCTCTTTAATATCCTCAAAGCGTACTTTACCGTTAGATTCTGTTAAAATCTGTGAAGTATATGAATCCCAAGTTACGATCACCTGATTCTTTTCTGCTTTTTCCCCTTCAAGTATCGTCAGGAATGATCCTATGGGAACATTGTATATTTCAAGTTCTCTTTCAACATCATCGTGTATACTGATCTGTCCATTTCTATTAAGAACGATTGTTTCCCCGCTCTTATTTGTAACTGTTCGCAGATTATGATATTTGATTACTCCAGTATGCTTTGCCTTAAACTGTGATTGTTCAACAATTCTTGACGCAGTTCCACCAATGTGAAAAGTTCTCATGGTAAGCTGTGTGCCAGGCTCGCCGATTGACTGTGCAGCAACAATACCTACCGCTTCACCCAACTCTACTATTCGTTGTGTAGCCAAGTTTCGTCCATAGCATTTGGCGCATACTCCTTGCGTAATCTCGCAAGTCAAAACACTGCGGATTCTAATTCTCTCAAGGCCAAGCTCTTCGATTCTATCTGCCTTATCTTCTGTTATTTCATCGCCGACCGAAACAATTGTCTTATCGGTTACAATATCGACTATATTATCAAGCGCTATACGCCCAACAATTCTCTCTTTTAAACTTACTACTACATCATCGCCCTCTGTTATTGCAGAGATCATAATTCCGCTTAATGTATGACAATCATCCTGCGTAATAATCACATCCTGAGCAACATCAATAAGCCGACGTGTTAAATATCCGGCATCAGCTGTTTTTAATGCTGTATCCGCAAGACCTTTTCTCGCACCGTGAGTAGAGATAAAAAACTCAAGCACTGTCAGTCCTTCGCGGAAATTTGCCGTGATCGGACTTTCAATGATTTCTCCAGATGGCTTGGCCATAAGACCACGCATACCTGCAAGCTGGCGAATCTGTAATTTTGAACCGCGAGCTCCGGAATCTGCCATCATAAAAATCGGATTGAAATGATCCAAGCCCTGAAAAACCTGGTCTGCGATCATATCTGTAGCATGGGTCCAAATATCAATTATCTTATTGTACCGCTCTCCTTCAGTAATAATTCCGCGTTTATGCTGCTTTTCAACAACGGCAACGTCAGAGTGAGATTGGTCGATTATTTTGCGTTTGCCTTCCGGGATGCGCAGATCATGCATAGAAATTGATATACCGCCTAATGTCGCATACTCAAATCCTATTTTTTTAAGTTGATCAAGAAGAATTACAGTACGGTGATGCCCAAATTTCTTATAGCAATCTGTAATGATTTTGCTTAACTTACCCTTGTCCATCTGCTCATTTACAAAACCAAAACCCGCAGGCATAATCTGGTTAAAAATTATACGTCCAATCGTAGTTTCTACAAATTCATTGCCAAGTCTCAGGCGACAGCGCTGGTGCACTCCCGCTTGCTGGCATTGGTGAGCAGTAAGAGCCTCATCCATATCGGCATAAACATGCAAATCCTCTGTCTTTAATGTTGCTGCCCTTGGGCCTACCGTTGTCAGGTAATAGCAACCAAGTACGATGTCTTGGCTGGGGGCAATAATAGGCCTGCCGTCAGAAGGTGAAAAAATATTATTTGTCGCAAGCATAAGCAAGCGCACTTCCATCTGCGCTTCGGTTGAAAGCGGCACATGAACTGCCATCTGGTCACCGTCAAAATCAGCATTAAAAGCAGTGCAAACAAGAGGATGGATACGAATTGCTTTTCCTTCGATCAAAACAGGCTCAAATGCCTGGATACCTAAACGATGCAGCGTAGGAGCACGGTTGAGCATTACCGGATGCTCTCTGATAACCTCTTCCAAGATATCCCACACTTCAAGTCGTGCGCGCTCAACCATTCGTTTTGCGCTTTTTACAGTATGTACAAGCCCTCTGTCACGTAATTTCTTAATGATAAACGGCTCAAATAATTCCAATGCCATGCGTTTTGGAAGACCGCACTGATGCAACTTCAGTTCAGGACCTATAACAATAACAGAACGGCCTGAATAGTCAACACGTTTTCCTAAAAGATTTTGACGGAAACGACCCTGCTTACCTTTAAGCATATCGCTTAAAGATTTTAAAGGCCGGTTACCAGGACCAAGCACTGGTCGTCCATGTCTTCCATTATCAAAAAGCGCATCCACTGCTTCTTGCAGCATACGCTTTTCATTGCGCACAATCACATCCGGCGCTTTTAATTCCAATAGTTTCTTCAATCTGTTGTTGCGGTTGATAACTCTGCGATAAAGGTCATTTAAATCACTGGTAGCAAATCTCCCTCCGTCCAAAGGAACCAACGGTCTTAAATCAGGAGGAATAACTGGCAAAATCCGCATAATCATCCATTCTGCTTTATTACCAGACTTTTTGATTGAATCAACAATTTTTAATGTTTTTATCAGCTTTTTGGTGGTTGCCTCTGCCTTAGTTATCGCTAATTGTTTGCGAAGCTTTTTACCTAACTTCTCAAGGTCCACTTCTTCAAGCAACCGGCTAATAGCCTCAGCCCCCATCATAGCTGTAAACTTATTACCATATCTATTGCGGTATTCTCTATATCTATCTTCGATAAGCAGCTCTTTTTTATGCAAAGGCGTCTCACCCGGATCAAGTACTACATATTCCTCATAGTAAATAACCTTTTCCAACTCTCTTTGCGTCATATCCAAAAGCGCACCCAGTCGCGATGGCATTGATTTAAAAAACCAGATATGAGAAACAGGAGTCGCCAAGTCAATATGGCCCATTCTTTTACGACGCACATTAGAAAGGGTAATCTCTACTCCGCATCGATCGCAAATAATTCCCTTGTGCTTTATGCGCTTATACTTTCCGCAATTACATTCCCAGTCTTTAGTCGGACCAAAAATCTTTTCACAGAACAAGCCATCTTTTTCTGGTTTCAAGGTACGATAATTAATCGTTTCTGGTTTTCTTATTTCACCTTTTGACCATGAAAGAATAACTTCTGGAGAAGCTATACGTATTGTTATAGCATTGAATGCATTGGCATCTGCCATAAATATCCCTTTCTACTTGCTTTTTATTTTTATTTTTTTGTCTTCTTCATTAGGAAGTAAACCTTTTGTACGAATATCCAAAGCTAAAGACTGAAGTTCCTTAACGAGAACATTAAAAGACTCAGGAGTACTTGGCTTTAAAGCATTTTCACCTTTTACAATCGATTCGTAAATCCTGGTTCTTCCGATAACATCATCACTTTTGACAGTCAACAATTCCTGTAATGTACTTGCCGCTCCATAAGCTTCCAAAGCCCATACTTCCATTTCTCCAAAACGCTGACCGCCAAACTGAGCTTTACCGCCCAAAGGCTGCTGCGTTACCAAAGAATACGGACCAATAGAACGAGCATGGATTTTATCATCAACAAGATGCGCAAGTTTTACTATATAAATATAGCCTACGCAAATCTTGGATCCAAAATCTGCACCCGTAAAACCATCTCTAACAATTACCTTCCCATCCTCTGGAAGATCTGCTTTATTGAGCTCTTTACGTATTTCCGCTTCTGCCGCACCATCAAAAACAGGGCTGGCAATTTTAAAGCCCAGCACTTTTGCCGCCCACCCAAGATGCGTTTCCAAAAGCTGACCAACGTTCATACGAGATGGCACGCCAAGCGGATTAAGTACAATTTCCACAGGAGTTCCATCCGGCAAAAACGGCATGTCTTCTTCAGGAAGAATTCGGGCAATAACACCCTTATTACCATGACGCCCCGCCATCTTATCTCCTACCGAGAGACGTTTTTTGCTGGCAACAAGAACTACCACTTTTTTTAATACTCCAGGAGGAAGCTCATCACCACGCTTAATTTTATCAAGTTCTCTCTCTTCCTCTTCAACAAGCTCTTTAATCTGAGCATCCAGCAGCCTTATAGTCTTTTTTATCGATTCGCCTGCCTGCACATCGTCAGATATCTTAATGCTGTCTAAATCAACGCAGTCAATCTTCTTTATGTCGCTCTTTTTTACGGTCTTGTTTGCTTCGATAAGTATTGTTCCGGTTTCTTCATCAAGCAAACTAGCTGCCAGTTTTTTCTTAAGCAGCAAGTTATATAATTTCTGATTACGCTCTTTTCTCAATTTTTTAATCTGCTCGCTGTAATATTTGCGAATCTTTTCCGTCATGCGCAATTCATCACTGATCTGCTCTTTTGACTTACTCTTCAATCCTTTTCTTGAGAAAACACGCACATCAGTTACAACTCCCTCTATTCCAGGAGGAACTGTAAGAGATGTATCTTTTACATCCTGTGCTTTTTCACCAAAAATTGCTCGAAGCAGTTTTTCTTCCGGAGACAATTCAGTCTCACTTTTAGGAGTAACTTTTCCTACCAAGATATCGCCGGGGCGAACTTCAGCTCCGATACAAACAATACCATCTTCTCCTAAATCTTTTAATGACTCTTCGCCAATATTAGGAATATCCCTTGTAACCTCTTCATTGCCCAAACGAGTATCGCGCGCTTCACACTCAAACTCTTCTATATGCACTGAGGTATAAAGATCCTCTTTTACCACTTTTTCACTAATTAAAATCGCATCTTCGAAATTGTAGCCACGCCAAGGCATGAAAGCAACCAGAACATTACGCCCAAGAGCCAGTTCACCGTTACTGGTAGCTGCCCCATCCGCAATGATCTCGTTTTTCTTGATCTTCTGCCCTGTCTTAACCAAAGGCCTCTGATTAACACAAGTAGATGCATTAGAGCGAGAAAATTTCTTTAACGTATAAGATTCATCATCAATCACTATTAAAGTAGCATCAACATATTTAACAGTTCCAGAGTGTTTTGCAATAACAACCGACCCGGAATCTTTAGCAACTTTCTGCTCCATGCCTGTTCCAACCAGTGGTGATTCAGGATCAAGCAGCGGCACTGCCTGGCGTTGCATATTACTTCCCATCAAAGCACGGTTTGCATCATCATGTTCTAAAAACGGAATAAGACTCGCGGCAACACTAACCAGCTGTCGCGGCGAAACATCCATATAATCTACTTCTTCTCCTGTGACTTTAGGAAAATCTCCTTTAAATCTGCATGCAACCAGGTCGTTTACAAAACATCCCTTGTCATCAAGAGGTGCATTTGCCTGAGCAATAACATATTGATCTTCAACATCAGCACTTAAGTAATCTAGTTTTTCTGTTACCTGCCCCTTTACAACTTTACGATAAGGAGTTTCAATAAAACCAAACCCATTAATACGCGAAAAAGTCGTAAGCGACGCTATTAATCCGATATTCGGACCTTCAGGAGTTTCAATCGGACAAATTCGTCCGTAATGAGAATAGTGAACATCTCTAACTTCAAATCCAGCTCTTTCGCGGCTTAAGCCTCCTGGCCCCAAAGCACTAAGCCTTCTTTTATGGGTCAACTCCGAAAGCGGATTTGTCTGATCCATAAACTGAGACAACTGAGAACGCCCAAAGAAATCTTTAACAACGGAAGAGATAAGCTTTGAATTAATCAAATTATGCGGCATGACCGTTTCCATCTCATATATACCCATACGCTCACGTACAGATCTTTCCATGCGGGCAAGCCCGATGCGAAATTGATTCTGCACAAGTTCCCCCACAGTACGAACACGCCTGTTACCAAGATGGTCAATATCGTCTACTTTTCCTTCGCCTCTTTTCAGTTTAATCAAATACTTGATGGTTCTGACCAAGGTTTCTGTATCAAGCGTGCGGTTTTCCAGACTTTTTTTCATGCCCAGCTTTCTATTTAAAACAAACCGCCCTACTCTACCAAGATCATAACGTTTATTGTCAAATATCAATCGCTCAATTAAAATCTGCGCTGATTCTATTGTTACTGGATCACCCGGACGAAGACGACGGAAGATTTCAAACAATGCCTCTTCTCTGTTTGTCGTTCTATCCTTTTCCAAGCTATTAATAATTTCCGGACCATCTATAACAAAAGCCTTTATTTTTTTTACACCCATATCTTGGAGCTGATCAACCGCGTGCTTTGTTAAACGGCTACCTGCAGAAAACAAAATAGTGGTAACATCTTTAGGGTTCATAATATCTTGAGCAAAAATTACTTTTTCCAAATCCGCTTCATTCTTAATCGGCAATTTTACTTCTTCAATGGGATAAAAGAGTTTTAAGATATCTGCATTTGAAGAAAACCCTACTGCACGCAAAAAAGTTGTTGCATAAAATTTTCTTCTGCGATCGATGTAAACATAGAGCACATCATTAATATCAAATTCAAACTCAACCCATGCCCCTCTATAAGGAATCAACCGTGCTGAATGAAGTTTTTTTCCAGAGAGATGAACATTCTCCTCAAAACATATGCCTGGAGACCGGTGCAGCTGACTAACAACAACCCGTTCATCACCATTTATTACAAAAGTGCCTACATCAGTCATCAAAGGAAGTTCGCCCATGTAAACTTCCTGCTCCTTTGTTTCCTTACCAGTACGCAAACGCAGCTTAACCTTCAGTGGAGCGGCATAACTCATGCCCCGCCTTTGACACTCCCAAACATCATATTTTGATCTATCAAGATTATAATACAAAAATTCAAGGCGGCATGTTTTATCAAAATTCTCCATAGGAAAAACCTCTTCAAAAACAGCATGCAAGCCTTTACTTTCACGCTTTGTTTTAGGCACATCTAGCTGCAAAAAATCATGATAGGAGTCCCTTTGCACCTGAAGCAAATGCGGCACATCGAACACCTCTTTTAATTTTGCATAATTCTTTCTTTCCATCATACGCGGTCACCTTAATCTATAGTTACAGATTTAGTTAGCTTGTTCTTACTTTATTTCTACTGTTGCGCCCTGATCTTCAAGTTTTTTCTTGATTTCCGCTGCCTCTTCTTTGCTGACATTCTCTTTAACCGGCTTAGGGGCAGAATCAACTAAATCCTTAGCTTCTTTCAGACCAAGACTTGTGATCGCGCGGATTTCCTTAATGACCTGAATTTTTTTATCCCCAATAGCTGCCAAAACAACATTAAAGCTTGTCTTTTCTTCGGCTACCGGAGCTGCTGCTCCCGGAGCTGCTGCTACTGCCATAGGCATTGCCGCAGAAACGCCGAATTTATCTTCCAGTACTTTAACTAGATTAGATAATTCCAGAACACTCATCTCTTCAATATTCTTTACAATCTCCTGGGATTTAGGTGAAAGTTTTATATCCTCTTTCTGCTCTTCCTGTTTTTCCTGTTTTTCTTCTTTTACCTGCTCAGACATTTTGCCCTCCTTTAATGAGTTCACAACTTATGGAGCTTTTGTGAACATAAGTTGCGGCTCGAATTAAACCCCGCCCTTTTTCGCGGGACATCCAATAATACTACTTTGACTTTAGAACTAAAACTTAACAATCTTTTATCTAACCCTACCAGTTATAAAGGGCGCGGACAGATTCATCTAAAGGTTTACTTTACACTCATTACCTCAGTAAGCCTAAGATTCACTTGATTTATTTTCGCCTATTTGATTCAAAACATTAACCAGGCCTCTAATTGACCCGGACAACACATTAACAAATCCTGTAATCGGTGACTTCATGCGCATAAGAACTGTAGCCAAAAGCACATCTCTGCTAGGTAACTCAGAAAGCTCTTTAGCTCTATCTTCATCAATCAGCTCTCCCTCAACCATACCGCCACGAACCTTAAATGTTGCATGATTCATGGAAAAATCAAACAAAGCTTTAGCTGCGCCTACAGGGTCATCAACATATACCGCAAGTCCCGTTGTTCCCTCAACAAACTGAGCTACACCATCATAAGAAACCTCAGCAAGAGCCTTCCTTAAAAGAGTATTTTTAGTAACAATAAGCTTTGCGGATTTCTTTTCTAGATTTCTTCTAAGTGAATCAATATCGATTACTTTAAGTTTATCGAAATTTGCTACCATCAATCCAGATCCATTTTTCAGACATTCACTTACTTCTCTAACTATGTATTCTTTTTCTACGTGAGCCATAATACCCTCTTATGCTATTTTAAATTCAGAAGAATCCAGTTTTAATCCCGGGCCCATTGTGCTGGACATGTAAATGCTTTTAATATAATGTCCTTTTGCGGTTTGCGGTTTTGCGCGATTAATCGCATCAATAACTGCCTTAGCATTTTCTACTAGAGCCTTTTCCTCAAAAGAGAGCTTACCAACAGAAACCTGAATTCCGGCAAGCTTATTCATTTTGAACTCAACCTTACCTGCCTTAGATTCCTTCACCGCTCGGCCTACATCCAGGGTAACTGTTCCAGCTCTTGGCGATGGCATTAATCCTCGAGGCCCTAAAATCTTCCCTAATTTTGCTAAGTCTCTCATCATATCCGGTGTTGAAATTGCAACATCAAATTCAAGCCATCCGGATTTCACCTTATCAATTAAATCCTGCGCACCAACATGCTCTGCCTTCGCTTCTTTTGCCGCAGCCGACTCTTCACCTTTGCAAAAAACGGCAACCCTAACTTTTTTACCAAGCCCATGCGGTAATATCACACTGCCTCTGACCATCTGGTCTGACTGTTTAGCGTCAACTCCAAGATGTAATGCCAAGTCGACAGATTCGTCAAATTTTACCTTATGAGCTTTCTTCAGCACAAACACTATTTCCTCTAATGTATATGCCTTGTCTTTCTCAAATAATTTTTTAAATTCTTTTACTCTTTTATTATCTTTTTTCATGGAAAACTATTCCTTTATTTCAATTCCCATACTTCTTGCCGTACCTTCAACAATACGCATTGCCTGCTCAACTTTAGCAGTATTTAAATCATCCATTTTAAGCTTTGCTATTTCTTCAACCTGCGATTTTGTTACGCTGCCTACTTTTTCTTTATTCGGAACACCTGAACCTTTAGCCAAATTAGCCGATCTTTTTAATAAAACTGAACACGGAGGACGCTTTAAAATAAACGTAAACGACCTATCTTCAAACACAGTAAGCACAACCGGAATAATCAATCCATCTTTATCTTTTGTTGCCTCATTGAACTTCTTACAAAAGTCCATAATGTTAACACCCTGTTGCCCCAAAGCCGGTCCAACCGGTGGTGCAGGGTTAGCTGCTCCTGCAGGAATCTGCAATTTAATCTTTGCTTTAATTGCTTTTGCCATGATTACATTTTCTCCACTTGCCAGTATTCCAGCTCAACGGGTGTTGATCTGCCAAATATAGACACCATTGCCTTGACCTTGCCCTTGCTGGGATATATTTGCTCTATTTCGCCATTAAAATTGGTGAACGGACCTTCGATTATCTTGATTGATTCTCCTACCTTGAAAATCACCTTCGGCATCGGCTTTTCTTTGCTTTCCTCTGCCTGCTTTAAAATCCCAGAAACCTCTTCTTCTGCTAAAGGCTGCGGCTTAGCTCCCGGCCCTATAAACCCAGTAATCCCCGGGGTATTTCTTATCAAATACCAGCTATCATCGGTCAATTCCATCTCAATAAGAACATACCCAGGAAAAAACTTTCTTTCCATAATCTTCTTTTTGCCACCGCGTACTTCGCTTACCTTTTCCGTGGGAATAAGAACCTGCGTGATTAATTCTTGGGCATTAGCAGATTTTATTCTGTTTTCAAGATGGGTTTTAATCCGATCTTCATGCCCTGTTTGAGTGTGAACAACGTACCAGTGTTTTGCCATAGCTTATTTTATAATTAATCCTATTAAAAAGGTATACAACAGGTCGATCACAGCGATCACTCCTGCTAAGAGCGCCACAGACACAAGCACGACCATTGCTGAGTTTAAAAGCTCATCGCGCGCAGGCCAAGACACCTTTATCATTTCCAGTTTTACATTTGTGACAAATTGTTTTATTTTATTCATTGTCTATTCTCGCCTTGAACATTTGGTTCTACCCTTCAATTTGCCATTATGAAAACTGGCAGGAGCGGCAGGAGTCGAACCCGCAGTAACGGTTTTGGAGACCGCTGGTTTACCATTAACCGACGCTCCTCCCGAACAATTGAATTCATTAAATCTGTGTAATATTATCAAAAAACCAATACTTCAAAAAGACAAAAAAACTCTTTATCCGCTTTTAAGCAAAGCGTTCAAAAGAATTATTTATTACTTTGTTTCTCTGTGAAGAGTATGTTTACGGCAGCTTCTGCAAAACTTTTTCAATTCCAGCTTATCGGTGTGCTGTTTTTTGTTTTTAGTAGACCGATAATTCCGGTTCTTACATTCTTTACACGCTATAGTGATTAATTCTCTCATAATTTGGTGCCTACCTATTCAATAATGTCCGATATAAC
>JAGLQQ010000014.1 GCA_023136735.1 Candidatus Omnitrophota bacterium
CGAAGGCGAAACGTGAAGATGCTATGGGTGTAAAACCATAGACTTTCACTAAAGGCGTAATGCTGTATTGGATTTTATGAAGAGCCTTGTGAGAGTTTAGAAATAGTATAAGTAAGGGTAAATTCTGTTGGCGATAAGGCGGGTGAAGAAAATAACTTAAAAGAAAGTATTTGAAAAAAACAAAAAGTGCGATAGAATACAACAAGGAGGAATAAAAATGAGATATCTTGAAAAATTTAAAGCTTTGATTTTAGTTGTTATTATTGTTTCATTTATTACGCCTGCTTTTGCTGCGCCAAGAGCTAAAACAACCCAAGAAATTAAAATAGTAGCTGATCCGCTGCTTGATAATATTATTGAAGGATTTAAGTTTGATAAATATACTATATACTGCCGTGATTTAGATGCAGAATTGAAAGTTGCCGGTTCGAGAACGAAATTTTTTAAAGTAAGCCGCCATATAAAAACCTCTCTGGGGAACTATTTGTATCGTGAGTATATGGGTAGTTTGCTTAAAGGCGACATGATAGTTGTTCTTTGGAAGGCAAAATACGATAAAACTAAAAATGATGTCTTAATAAAACTTGTTATTAAAAAGCAAGGTCGGCATTATGTTGTTACGGGATTATGGCTGCAGTGAAGTGATTGATAGTAAATGAAATATCGAAGCTGATTAATGCTATAGCGCAAATCGATGTTATGATTTTATAAATCTTTTTCGATATGCGTTTATTCTTACTGATTAATATTGATATAAAAGCATACCAAAGAAAATCCGCAATAATGTGGCCCAAAAAAAAGCGGCTATTGCCGGAAAGCCTATCTTTTGCGCGCTGATTACAAGCCCCAGTCCGATAGTAAGCCACCATATGCTCCAGTATGGATTGGCGATGCTCATAGTAAAGCCTAAAATTATTAAATTGGTTGATTTTTTTTAGCAGCAGTCTTCAGGGAAAAATGGGAGATTTCTCTTAGCATTGAGAGACCCATGTAGATCATTATTCCTGATCCTGCTAAAGTAATGAAAGAAATCAGCAGAGGATTATTAAGAAACTTGATGAGTCCGAAGATAATGCATGTAAGCATGGCAATTTCAATAAGCATATGGCCTAAAATGATAAGCGGGCCTGCTTTTGCCCCGCGTTTTGCGCTTTCGTGAATTACGGTGCTAAGTAGTGGGTCTGGAGCCAAGGCTCCGGAAAAGGCAATAAAGAAGGAAATTAAAAATATAGAGACATAATTCATAGGGCATATTATACTATACTTACTGCGCAAAATAAACATAATGGAGTTAAGAAACCAAAGTGATCAATGAATAAAAAAAACACTTTTTTAATTTTATCGTGGTCTATGTATGACATGGCAAACCAGTTTTTTGCTCTAAATATAGTTTCCCTATATTTTGTCCGCTGGATTACATTTGAAAAAGGGGCGCCGGAAATTTTTTACAGTATTGCTTTTGGGTTGTCTACGCTTTTGATCGCTTTGCTGGCTCCTATTCTCGGAACAATTGCTGATATTAGACGAAGGCACAGGCCTTTTCTGGTATTCTTCACAATGTTGAGCGTTATCTTTACAATATTTTTGGCGTTTACGGAAGATATTTTTATGGCACTGCTGTTTTTTGGTATTGCTAATATCGGATGTCAGACAGCAGTTATTTTCTATAATTCTTTAATGTTAACAATCAGCCCCGATGAGAGAACAGGACTGGTTTCAGGCCTTGGCAAAATGTTTGGTTATTTTGGAGCAATCATCGCGCTTATTTTCACTAAGCCGATTATTATAAAACAAGGATATCAGGCGACTTTTTTCCTCACAGGAAGTTTGTTTTTTCTGTTTTCACTTCCTTGTATGATATTTGTTAAAGATAAAGTAGTATATAAGACGAAACCAGCCTTGCCTGTACTAATAAATAAGAAGCTGATAATAGACCTTTTTAAAAGGCTAAGAACAACACTCTTCGTCTCTAAGCAATATGCCGGGCTGAGGGAGTTTTTAAAAGCAGCTTTCTTCGGATTGTGTGTTGTGAATGTAACAATGTTGTTTATGTCTATTTATGTAACTAAGGTGTTTGGACTTGATGATATTGAAATCATAAATTTCATAGCTTTTTCTACTATTTTTGCGATAATCGGCAGCATTAGCTCTGGGATAATCAGTGACTGGATAGGTTACAAGAAAACAATGATGGGGATCTTTTTGTGTTGGATTGTTTGTCTTTTCGGCGCAGCATTGGCTACGCCTCCTTTTCACTGGCTAATTGGAGCTTTAGCCGGGATAAGCTTAGGCTCTACATGGGTTGTATCCCGGGCACTTGTTGTAAGCATTGTTCCAAAAGAAATGACGGGAGAGGCTTTTGGTCTTTTTAATTTTATTGGATATCTTTCAGCGGCTGTAGGGCCGATTGTTTGGGGACTGCTTTTGCTTGGATTAGGGCATCTAGGGGCATTGGGCTATAGGCTGGCTTTAATGTCATTTATTCCGTTTTTAATTATTGGGTGTATTTTTTTACTGAGAGTTCCTAATATAAAAAGTAATTATAAACGGGGTTAGTATAAATAGGTAAAATAAGGAGTGTTTAATATGGCTGTTAAGACAATTCTTTCTTACCCCCAGGCTAGTCATATTTTGACTGCGCAATCTGAGGCTCTTGCTGTAAATGAGTCGCAAACAGATGAGATAGTTCTGGATCTTAAGGATACTTTACGTGCAACTCCTAATGGGGTTGGATTGGCTGCGCCGCAAATCGGTTATTTAAAAAGGATTTTTGTGCTCAATAAAGACTATATTAGTAATGATTTGGCAGAAGACTCTTTGTTTCTGAAGACAAAAGATCAAATGCTGGTTTTTATCAATCCAAAGATTATCACCCAAAAAGGAGAAGTTTTTGAAGAAGAAGGGTGTCTGAGTGTTCCAGGAGAATTTATTAAAATTAAGAGAGCTAAGCAGATAAAGGTTAGGGCATATAACGAATTAGGCATGCAGTTTTATGAAAAATTCAAGGGGCTGGCCTCTCGTGCGATACAGCAGGAAATTGACCATCTTAATGGTATACTGATTCTTAATTATACGCAAGGAGCGGGTTAACTTACATTTAATCTTGAAGGATAACAATTATTATTATATAGTAACAAATGAAATTGAAATTGAAATTATGCGGATGCAGTAATTCAGGAGATCCAATGCGGGAAAAAAGAGGTTATGTTAGGCTGAATGTTGATGCTCACGTGGTATATACAGTAAAAGGGAAAGAGGCTCTTCAGGATATAGTTACTCTTGATGATATCAGTATCGGGGGCATCAGAGTTATAAGCAATATATCACTGCAGAATTCTGATGTGCTGGAATTAACACTGCGAATTTCCGGTGTTGAAGGAGATATCGTGGCACTTGGCCGAGTTGTCTGGCAAAGGCAGGTTACTATGGATGTGCTTGATACCGGTATTGATTTTACGGAAATTGACGAGCCAAATAAAAAGAAGCTTCTTGATCTTATTGAATCTGCAGTAGGAAAAACCATCGAAAGAAGAGACTATGTCAGATGTGATCTGGCTGCCGGCATCAAGTATTCACTTATTACTAATCCTGAGATTATAAATAATTGCTTGAGTGTTGACGTGTGTGAGGTTGGCCTGAAAATAATGGCTAAGGAAAAGCTTGAAAAAGGTACGCAATTGCGTATAGTATTTAATCTTCCTACAGAAGGGAATGAAATTGCTGCTAAGTGTACGGTTGTTGCCTGGGTTAAACAGGGAGAAAAAGATCTTTTCGAGATAGGTGTAGAATTTCTTGAAATAGGCGAAGAAGATAAAGGAAAAATAAGCAATTATATACAAAATATGCTCAGTAAGAAAAAATAACGATACTTTGTTTTCTAATTGTTGATTAATTCAAAAGCGCGAAAATAACAGTAGACATGTTTTTTGATTTTGAGGACAATAATAATGTTTCAAAAAATAGCCTTAATTGCAGCAGTTGTCTTACCTCTTTGGAATATTCCGCTTATTATCCGAATAGTTAAAAGAAAATCGTCTGAAGATATTAGTCTTTATTGGGCGTTCGGTGTATGGAGCTGTCTTATTCTAATGCTTCCAGCAGGCATTACTTCAAGTGATATTGTCTGGAAAACATTCAATATTGTTAATATTGTTTTGTTTTCGGCGGTTGTCTTTACGGCGTTTGTTTATAGAAAGCAAAAAAAATATAAGAGGTGACTAATAATGGAATTTTTTGATTGTGTGTGTAGAAGAGTAAGCGTCCGCCAGTACAAGGATCAAGAGATAGATAGAGAGTTGCTGGAGAGGCTTGTTGATGCAGGAAGAAGGGCTCCTACCGCAAGAGCAAAGGAGCCCTGGGAGTTTGTTGCAATTACGGATAAAGGCGTGTTAAAGAAAATTAGCTGCGTTGCTGAAAATGGAAAATTCATTGAGAATGCTGCTGCTGCGATAGTAATTTTTTGCGCGCCTACTAAGTATTATCTTGAAGACGGATGCTCGGCAACGGAAAATATCCTGCTTGCGGCTACTGATGCAGGGGTGGGTGCTTGCTGGATTGCCGGAGATAAGAAAGAGTATGCCAAGGTAATAGCAGTGCTTTTAAATGCTCCTGCGGGGCTAGCCCTTGTTAGTATTATTTCGTTGGGAGTGCCGAAAAGTATAAAAGACCAGGTAAAAAAGAGATCACTCGAGCAGGTGCTTCATTGGGAGAATTTTTTATAAGGAAGGCATGAATGAA
>JAGLQQ010000140.1 GCA_023136735.1 Candidatus Omnitrophota bacterium
GATGATGATAAAAGCGATGAAAAAAACAGAGGTAAAAGAATTCACATATGATAATGACGCGACGTATTTTCCCGACTTCAGTGTTAAATTATTGTAAGCCCTTGCAAATAAAGGGTTGGGGAAAATCCATGGGCACTACATTTTTTTTATAATATACGGTGTTAATCTATACTTTATTTTCAATAATTGATATATTTTTTGTGCGTATTTCGATATTCTCGAGGGTAATCCATAACGAATTTTTTTCCGCTTGTCATAAAGAATGCTCGTTTGTACACGAATCAATGTTTCCCGAATAACCCGTGGACTTAGTTTCTTATACTGCAACTTTACGCGATACTCAAGATGCTTGACTAAAGAGTACGCCGCAAAAGATATTGCCAAATGTGCTTTAACCCGCCGTGGTTTCCAATGAAAAACAGGGCGTACTTTTAAGTCATGTTTAGTAATTCGAAAAGCATTTTCTACATTCCATAAATTACTATATTGCTCAAGAATTTCTGGATTTGTAATATTTTGCGCATTACTTACAACACCTTTTAATCCATCCCACTTCGAGGCATTTTTGATTTTTTCCTCATCTAATTCAATAAAAGTTTTACCCTCAATCTTTAAATATTTTTTATTTCCATAATTCGATAAATACGCCTTAGCATTTTTTTGTTTTTCCAGCTTTTTCCTAAGCCGTTGAATCGCTTTATCTCGATCATACGCGTCTTTATCCGCACGCTTTTGACGATAACTTACAATCAATTTTCTCCCCTTATGCTCAAACTCTCCAACTTTAAACCCTTCGAAGATTTCCTTATAGTTCTTTTTGTCTAAAATCTTCTGCTGTAAATCATTTGGCATATTCTTAATCCTGGCACCGACGATATATTCAATTTTTTCCTCTTCTAACTCATCGAGCTCGGCAAGATTCTCTTTATTAAACATTCCAGCATCCGCCACAAAAACAACCTTGTCTAATCGCCGCTTTTCCTTGATAGTTTTAAGCGCGCTGATAACGGTATGTCCTTCATAAACATCCCCTTCAAAAACCTGATACCCCACAGGCAACCCTTCCTTTGTCACCATCATCGCCAACAATACCTGCGGTTGATTAAACTTTAAATCTTTACTATATCCATTACGTCTTAGGCGATCTTCTTCAAATGTTTCAAAATAAATCGTTGTACAATCAAAAAATATAACATCAATTTTTTCATTAAATAACCTTGCTGTATTTTTATACGCTATATCGTTCAATCGATTAATAGCTTCATCATTCAATGAATCCATCATCTTATAAACACGATTCAAATCTAACGTAATCCCAAAATCTTCCTCCAACATGCCTACCGTCGATCGCTTACTTTGCGGATTAGCAATACGCCCTAAAACAATATCTCGAAACATCTTCACTGTCGCTTTATGTCGCGCAGGATTTTTAACTATATGCGGGTATCCCAGTTCATCAAATAACCCTCCATATACATCATGAATTCCCCTGACAATGCGTTGCTCTTCTACTAAATCCTTTAAATTGACTTTATAGTCTTCATCGGACTCTGCATTCTTTTTATATGCTGACTTTTTATTTAATTGCTCTAATTCTTCAGGCCCAAATATTAATTCCTGACCTTCCTCCTCAATTTTTAGTCTAATAGATTCAGCCAGAAGTCTTAATTGCTCAAGTTCCTGATCGTCCATAGCAATACCAACGTAACGAATAATTTTCTGAGTAACCGTATCTCCTTTTCGCACGGAGTGTACAATCTGAACTGATTTGCGTGGACTATTGGGTGTACTTTTTATGCGAACAAACATAAATATATTTTAACACATATTACTTGAATGTCAAGTGTTATTTTTTAGCTAGGCACTACACTCCCGCCAATCTCCTAACCCCTTGCAATACATCAATATCTTTTTTGAATTTTGGTAATAATACCTTAAGTCGGGAGGTAAAAGAATTCACATATGATAATGACGCGACGTATTTTGACAGTGGAAAAGACAGTGCGGCGTATTCTTATCAGAAGAAGAAACAGTTTAGCGGATTATTAGGATTTATAGTGGAATTGGGTTTGTGTAACACGGTAGATTTTCGTCGGGGAAATATTAGCCCGAAGAGCGGGATATTAAACCAGTTACGCAAAGCCGTTAGACAAGCTAAAGCGGCGGGCAAAAGAATAAAGAGATTTCGAAGTGACTCAGCAGCCCATAAAAACGCGATATTCCGAAAATGCGATGAAGAAGGAATAGAGTATTACATAAGTTTGGATAAAAACGCGGCAGTGGCAGAAAGCATAAAGGCATTAACAGGAAGACACTGGAAGGAACTGCCGAAGGAAGAAGATGATGATAAGTCAGTAGAATGGGCAGAGACTGTGTATGTAACTAATGCAGGCATTGGGATGAGGATAATGGTGTTGAGATGGAAAAATCCTAATCCTGATTTATTCAATAAAAGCCCTTACTGTTATCACGCTATAGGGACAAATAATAATGCCATCGAGCCTCTGAAATGGTTGAGATTTCATAACGGGCGGATGAATAGCGAAAATTACAACAAAGAAGTAAAGAACGGATTTAACTGCAAGTATGCTCCAAGCCATGAATTTGAGATGAACCGGGGATATTTTTTGCTGGGGATATTAGCGTATAACATGGTACAGATAATGAAGCTATTTTATTTAGGAAAAGCAGCAGTAAAATGGACTATAAAAACACTGCGGTATAAATTCGTCAATGTGTGCGGAAAGATAATCAAGACAGGGCGGCAGTACTTTTGTAAGATTATAAATGTGACTGATAATGTATTTGAATTATTCGAGAATTGTTTAGCGGAATTGGTTTATCTCAACTGAAATCAACCGGGCAGCAAGTTTAATTTTAGAAGGTTAAAAGGATAGGTCTGTCTATTTTTTAGTTTTTTAGCTGATAATAGTTCTTTGGCAGGATAATGAGGACATTGTGTAACATGGCCTTGCTCTTTTTGGAAAAATCAGTTTAAAATTGCCGTAAAAGCTGTTTTTAAATTTCTATGTAGGATTTGGGGTTCATAAGAATAGGGTTTGTAGCGAGCCATCCTTGCTCCTTT
>JAGLQQ010000141.1 GCA_023136735.1 Candidatus Omnitrophota bacterium
TAGATTTTCCTGAAAATGTATTTTAAAAAAACAATAGACGGATGATAATAGAAAAGCAATATTGTGATTGTTATAATGGGAATAAGGTTGGAATATCTAAGATTGAATTAGAAAATAGAGGGCTTTTATGTTATCCCTGAAAAAAGCAGTAAAAATATACATAAGATATATGACCGAAAAAGACTTGCCAGCTGTTTTACTAATGACAACTGAAGAGGGGTGGATATCTGATTTGATTGAATTTCAAACTTTTATTGAATTTAATCCTTTTGGCTGTTTTGTTTATGTTGAAGCTGGAAAGATTGTTGGTTCTATTATGACTTTTCAGCATACCCAAAGTGCGTGGATAGGTAATTTTATCGTGTCCAGAGAATATCGCGGAAAAGGTATAGGCAAAAAACTTTTATCAAGGGCAATCGAGTATTTAGATAAAAAAAAGAAAAAGCAAATTTATTTAAATGCTGCTTATGAAGCAAAAAATTTATATAAGAAATTTGGTTTTAAGGAGGTTATACGGGTAAATCGCTGGCAGGGTAAAGCAGTGAGATTTACAAATAATATGGAAACTTTACAGGAAATAATTCCTGATATTTTAGGGTTTGTTAAATTAGACACTTCTTTGTGGAAAGATGAGAGATTTTGTCTGATATCTCAGCGTTCATCTTTGTGTCATTCTTACTCATATTCTGAACCTTCTGGATTTTTAATGTATGGTAATGTAGGGAATATTATTACTATTGGGCCGTGGGAGTTAAAAGGTAAAGATAAAAGTATAGCTGAAAAACTATTTATCTCGGCATTATTTAAGTTGAATACTAAAAGTAAGATATTTTTAGATGTTCCGTCAATAAATAAAAAAGCGGAGAGAATATTAGCGAAATATAAGTTCAAAATTATCAGGTCTTCTTTATTTATGTGCCGCGGTAGGCTGCTTAAGATTTGTTTTAGTGAGATTTTTAGTTTCGCTACAATGGGTTCAATGGGGTAGATAAAGATGAATTTATTTAAGAGATTACCTTGACTATTATCTCGATCTTCACTGGCCCAAAAGTGTAACTTTGAAAGCAGCAAGAAACATTTTTAAAAACAATTTGTCCGATTTGGCCGCTATGATGGTAAGAAACGGGGACACAGATAGTGATATTACCCCGAAAAAGTGGCTATAATGGAGAGAGCATGGTAGGATAGTCATAATCTTACTGGTAACGTTGAATTTATTGCGGTGCAACTTTATGATTGATAAGCCAAATAAAGTATGGGTAACGTATCTTTGGATGTTTGAAGGGAAGATGTATGTAGCGTTTGTTCTTGATTTATGATTAGGAGGTATAGTGAGGCTGTTGCGAAACTACCATTTTTTATCCCAAACTGATAAAAATAGCTTCTTAATTCCCACAAGCCAATAAACTGCTTATATTTTTCCTCTTTTGCTGTCTTAACCGGCCGCTTTGACCGATTTTAGACAGACTTCACCCTTTGGGGGCATTACGCCCCTGCGAATAGTGGTGGAGCTTCTATTACCAATAATCTTTTTACGTTATGTACTATCGCTTCTAAAAATACCTGCATCTGAACTTTAGCTGTTCCTCTATATATTGTCCTTCTATCGGCTTTAGAAAATACATTCTCAAATGGAGCTCGTACCTTTGACAGCCATTTGTCTGTCCGATAAATCATGATAAAATTGTAAAAATAAACATCGGATGCCGATTTCTACTCCATAACCTTTTCGTCCGGTTTCCTTAGCTAAATCATGATAATCGTGCGATATCTAAGGTCTTAATTACCGTTGAATATGAAACTATTAGGCAATTTTATTGTGCAAAAAGTGCTTATGCTGTCCAAATTGCGATTTCATGTCTCAAATGGCGCTAAACTGCCATAACTTCTTAATTATAAAGGAAATTGCACATTCTAGGCTGTGCTGATTTGGATGTGTATGAGGCAGGATTAAAGGTAATGGCTAATGATTTTCTTATAAGTGAGGCGATGTCAAGAAGCACTTTTCAAATAAGTGAGTTCATGCCTTTGCTTTCTTTCTCGATTTTAGAATCATTGGATATATTTATTAATGTCAATCGTATGTTCTCTTCTCATATTGAACAGATAAAGCCTAAAATAGGTAAGTGCAGGCAGAGTTATAAACAAAGCTATACTATTTTAACTGCTTTTTTGCCATATAGCGGATATAAAAAAGCTGCTTGGTTCGTAAAAGAAATTCAGAAGTTAAAAGAAGATGATTTGGAGGCTATTCCTGAAAGAGAGATTAGGCCGGGATTTGGTAGAAAAAGTGCTTTCCCCGTCAAACTTGGTGTCTTTGGGTTATAGAGAAGGAGTGGATAGAAGGAAATGATGGATGTTTTTAGGGGTAGCAGAAATAAATCATCAAGTTATCTCATTAGCCATGTGGGTGGATATTTCATGAATAGCTTGAAAATGCTATTTACCGGATAAACAGATAATTAAAAAACAGGAATTGACTGCAAAAATAATGCTTATGCTTTGTGCGGAGAAATGATACTTCTCGTAATTCACTGATTATCGATCGTATCGATTGTATCGTATTTTTCCCTTGACAATTTTTTTTAAAGATGATAATTTCATTAATGTAATACAATGGCGAATTGTAAATTGAATATCAGAATAAAGACGTTCTTCTCATGGAAGGGGAATGTTTTTGTTTTTTGTGGTGTTTATAATTAAAGATTATGGGTGAAAAATGAAAATTATTGCAAAAGAAAAGATCGCAGAGAATTTAACTAAGTTTATTATCGACTCACCGTTGATTGCCCAAAAGGCATTGCCTGGGCAGTTCATTATTCTTATGGTTAATGAAAAAGGAGAACGGATCCCACTGACTATTGTTAGTACGGATAAAGAACAAAAAAGCATTACAATCATTTTTCAGGAAGTAGGATATACAACAAAATTGTTGGGTACCATGGAACCGGGAGAGTCTTTATATTCTTTGGTAGGACCTTTAGGTAAACCATCTCCGATTAAAAATTATGGTAAAGTCATTGTTTTAGGTGGAGGAGTTGGCATTGCTGAACTTTTGCCTATTGCGCGGGCTTTAAAAGATGCCGGATGTAAAGTCACTTCAATTTTAGGCGGCCGTACGGCAGAGTTGGTGATTTTAAAAGAACAGATAAAGGAAACATCAGACGATTTATATATTACTACTGATGATGGAACTTTAGGGAAAAAGGGTTTGGTTACTGATCCTTTAAAACGATTGCTTGAGGAAAATAAGGATTACGGACTTGTATTTTGCGTCGGACCGCTGCCGATGATGAAGGCAGTAGCTGATGTTACCAGAAAATTTAAAATAAAAACATTGGTTTGTCTTAATTCTATAATGATCGATGGTACGGGAATGTGCGGCGGCTGTCGGGTAACAATAAATGGTGAAACTAAGTTCACATGCGTAGACGGCCCTGATTTTGACGGTCATGATGTTGATTTCAATGAGCTTATGACTAGACAGAAAAGATTCATTGCACACGAGAATAATGCTATGTGCAAGCTGCAGGAGAAGATAAAAAAAGAAGGGTTATAAGAAAACAAGCAAGCATTGATACGCTAACTCTTAAATAGAATTATAAAAGGGAAGCTAGAGTCAGCAATAGCAATCATTGAGAGGCAGAAGTATAAACACTTAAAGGGTGAAAAAGTTATTTAAGAGGTAAATCGAGACAAACAG
>JAGLQQ010000142.1 GCA_023136735.1 Candidatus Omnitrophota bacterium
TGTTTTCTATCTAGGATTTGGGGTTGATAGATAAGACTTTATTGTGGAAAAGGGAAATGAAAAAAATGGCAAATGTGAGTAAAAAACAAATACCAATGGGTGAGCAGTCTCCAGCTGAAAGGATTAAAAACTTTAAAGAAGTACCTTTCGGCTATTCTCAAGAGGAAGCAATACTTGAAGCCAAAAGATGTTTGCAATGCAAAAAACCGTTTTGTGTGGATGGTTGTCCTGTGGGAATAGATATTCCCGGGTTTATTGATAAAATCGCAAAAGAAGATTTTCGAGGCGCGATAAGAAAGATGAAAGAAAAAAATGCTCTTCCGGCTATTTGCGGCAGAGTGTGCCCGCAGGAAGAACAATGCCAGAAATTGTGTATTGTATCAAAAATGGGTGATCCGGTGTCTATCGGAAGATTAGAGCGGTTTATTGCTGATTGGGAAGCAAAACAGGAAAAGGTTGAAATTCCACAGATAGCAAAGTCTACCGGTAAACAAGTTGCTTGTATTGGAGGCGGCCCGGCAGGACTTACTTGTGCCGGAGAGCTGGCAAAACTTGGGCATAAAGTGACTATATTTGAAGCATTACACAAAATGGGTGGAGTGCTTGCTTATGGAATTCCTGAGTTTAGATTACCTAATAGTATTGTTGAGCGAGAAACGGAATATATACATTCTTTAGGGGTAGAAATTGTCACCTCTTTTGTTGCAGGCAAATCAAAAACAGTTGATGAACTCTTAAAGGAATTTGATGCTGTATTTATTGGCACTGGTGCAGGCTTGCCTTGGTTTTTAGGGCTTCCGGGAGAGAACTTTAACGGTATATATTCAGCAAATGAGTATTTAACCCGGACTAATCTAATGAGTGCATATAAATTTCCTGAATATGATACTCCGATTATAAGGGGAAAACATGTTGCTGTTATTGGCGGCGGTAATGTAGCTATGGATTCTGTAAGAACTGCATTACGACTGGGAGCAGAAAAAGCAATGATTATTTACAGAAGGTCAAAAACAGAAATGCCGGCAAGAGCTGAAGAAATTCATCACGCTGAAGAAGAAGGGGTTATTTTTGAACTTTTGACGCTGCCTGTGGCCTACAATGCTGATAATAATGGATGGGTAAAGGATATGGAGTGCTTGAGAATGGAGTTAGGAGAACCGGATGCTTCAGGCCGCAGAAGACCAGTTCCCATAGAAGGGTCAAACTTTAGAATCCCTGTAGATGCGGTTGTTGTTGCCATAGGAAACAGTCCAAATCCGTTGATTTCTGCTACTACGCCTGGGCTTGAAGTAGGTAGAAAAGGTAATATAGTAACGGATGAAAAGACTGGAAAAACAAGCAAAAAGGGTGTATTTGCCGCAGGTGATATTGCTACCGGCGCAGCTACGGTAATATCTGCCATGGGAGCGGCAAAGACTGCTGCTTTTGAAATAGATGAATATTTAAAAACTAGCAAGTGGTAAGCCTTAAGGCTTAGAGGAATATTTATGGAAAGATTTAGCAAAGATGGACGCCTAATCATACCAATAAGTGAGAAAAAACAGCCTGATGTTAAGGCTCAAGAACATAAAATAAGATATGTAATAAATGAAGCCTATTGTCCTAAGGGATGCAATATCATGGATACTGAACATAAGATACATGGGGCTCCAGGGTTGCGGATTAAATTCAGCAGGCAAGGCGCAGAAGGTGAATTTGTTATTTCCGCGATCGAAGGAGATTTTGATAAAATAATTTTAAAAGGTGATCTGGAAGACGGAGTGCAAGACGAACTTTTTTGCCCGCATTGCGGTATTATGTTTGAAAAACTGGTAAATTGTAATTGTCAGCCGGATGCGAATATGGTTGTAATAGGCTTAACTCCTAAATTGGATTTTAATAATGCAATATCTTTCTGTGATGTTACCGGATGCGACAATGGTGCTTTTGTTAAATCCGGTGATGTGATCAGGCACATTAGATTAAAATAGCTGTTTCATTTCAAAAATACCTCTATATTAGCTGTAAGCGGTTAGTGGCGCTATTTCCAATCTTTCCATAAAAGCAAAGTTTTAATAGCATAATAAAATTTAATTTCAAGGGATAAGCAAATGAAAACAAATAAAATAGCGATATTGCCCGGTGACGGGATCGGCCCGGAAGTGATGAGGGAGGCAATAAAGATTTTAGATGTTGCAAAGAAAAAGTTTTCTTTTGATTTGAGTTATGAGTTTGGAGACGTTGGAGGATGCGCGATTGACAAGCAGGGGAAGGCATTACCTGAATCTACCTTGTCATTATGCCAGTCAAGCGATGCGATTCTTTTTGGTTCCGTAGGCGGTCCTAAGTGGGAAAATCTTGCTCCTGAACTGCAGCCTGAGAGAGCGGCTCTTTTGATTTTAAGAAAACATTTCGGATTGTTTTGTAATTTGCGTCCAGCGAAATTATTTAAATCATTAATCACTAAAAGTCCGCTGTGTCTTGAGATTGTAAGAGATGGTTTTGATATCCTATGTGTGCGGGAACTTACAGGGGATGTGTATTTTGGTGAACCTAAGGGCAGAGAAGGCAATGGACAAGAGGAACGTGCATTTGATACAATGATATATACTCGCGCCGAAATAGAGCGAATCGCAACCATGGCTTTTGAATTTGCCCTCAAACGCAGGAAAAAAGTAACTTCTGTTGATAAAGCTAATGTGCTTATGTCTATGGTTCTTTGGCGGGAAGTTGTGAGTGATGTGGCAAAAAAATATTCTGATGTAGAATTGGAAAATATTTATGTTGATAATGCTGCGATGCAATTACTTAAAGATCCGCATCAGTTTGATGTGCTATTATGTACTAATATGTTTGGGGATATTATTTCTGATGAATGCGCGATGATTACGGGGTCAATAGGATTGTTAAGTTCTGCCAGTTTGAATGAAAAGGGATTCGGGCTTTATGAACCAGCTGGCGGTTCTGCCCCGGATATCGCAGGCCAGAATATTGCTAATCCAATTGCTCAGATTCTTTCTGCGGCAATGCTTCTTAAATATAGCTTTGAGCAAAAAGAGGCAGCCAAGGCAATACAAGAGGCTATAGAAAGAGTATTGGAAGCAGGTGTGCATACACGCGATATTGCTATTGGTGGAAGTGAAGTTGTTGGGACAAAAGAAATGGGTGATGCAATCGCAAGGGAAATCAACGAAAGAGATTGAGAATATAAAGGATTTGGGAGGCAAAAAATGTCAAAAGAGATGGTAGCTATTGCAAAGGAAAAATTTTCCATAATAATAGAAGAGCAGCTTAAAAGAGTTCAGGAGATGAAAAAAGAGGTTTTCATTCCTGATTATTCGGCTTTATCTCCGATTATTATTGGTATTTGCTGGGGGGATGGGATTGGAGAAATTATCTCCAAGCACGCTCAAAGGGCGATTGAGCATATTTTGAAAGATGAAGTGGCTAAAGGCAGAATTGAATTTAAAGACATCGCCGGATTGACTATTGAGAACAGAGCTGCACATAAACAAGCTATACCCGATGAGGTTTTAGCTGAAATAAAATCATGCCATGTAATTCTTAAAGGACCGACAACAACTCCTCAAGCCGGAGACCAGTGGCCGAATATTGAAAGTGCTAATGTAGCTATGCGCAGGTATCTTGATTTGTTTGCTAATGTCAGGCCTGTGCGGATTCCTCAGCAAGGCATTGATTGGTGTTTCTTTCGTGAGAATACAGAAGGAGCCTATGTCCTGGGCTCACGGGGAGTTGAGGTCTCAGAGGATATAAGCATAGATTTTAAGGTTATTACAGAGCAGGGGGCAGAGCGTATTATACGCATGGCTTTTGAATATGCCAAGAAGAATAATATTGACCGTGTTACTGTAGTTACTAAATCAAATGTGGTGAAAACTACAGATGGAAGGTTTTCCCGCGTCGCTTTTCGTATAGCCAAGGAATATCCGGGGATAAAATTAGACGAATGGTATATTGATATCATGACCGCGAAACTGCTTGATCCGGCTCGACGCAAGGACTTTAAAGTAATGGTGCTTCCTAATCTTTATGGTGATATTTTAACTGATGAGGCAGCACAGTTGCAAGGGGGCGTAGGTACGGCCGGTAGTGCTAATATTGGAAATAAATGGTCGATGTTTGAAGCAATCCACGGCAGTGCTCCTCGTATGGTTAAGGAAGGCAGGGCTAAATTTGCTGATCCTTGTTCGATGATTCGGGCAAGTGGGATGTTGCTGAGGCATATTGGTTTCAATGACCAAGCTAAAAAAGTAGAAATGGCTCTGGATGTTTGCGGCCAATTTGAAAAGAAAATGGTAATTACCGGAAGAGATACAGGTGTTACAGGAGAAGAATATACCAACTATGTATTATCCTGGGTAGACAACTCGCAGCTTGAATCTCGTTGGGAGCAAGGGGTAAAGAAGCAAGTGGTGAAAAAGAACTCTAACTCTTAAATAGAATCATAGAAGGGAAGCTAGAGGCAGAAGTATAAACACTT
>JAGLQQ010000143.1 GCA_023136735.1 Candidatus Omnitrophota bacterium
CATGGCTGTCTGCGAGGTAATCAGTAGATTTTTACACATCCATGTAAATCGACTTATTAACATCCGTAAATACAAATTCCCCCATTTGGTTGATAAACAAAGGAAAAGTATTTTCTATCTAGGAGTTGGGGAAAGGAGTTGGGGAAAGAAGTTTCTGCTTGACAAAATAGACTGGTTTTGATAATTTCTATTAGAGTACAATGTAGGTACTTAAAGACAACGGAAGGAACAAAGGCGTTCCCGCTTCACGGAAGGGATTGCCTTTTTTTATTATAATAGGCCAAATCCAACAAAGGAGGGTAAAATGGCAAGTCCAAAAATAAAGCAGTTTATGGAGAAGCTTATTGAAAAAAATCCGAGTGAAAGTGAGTTCCACCAGGCAGTTCTCGAAGTAGTTGAGAGCGTAATGCCTTTTATTGAAAAGAATCCAAAATACGCTAAGGCAAAAATATTGGGAAGAATAGTAGAACCGGAAAGAGTGATTATGTTCCGTGTGCCTTGGACTGATGATAAGGGTGAGGTTCAGGTAAATCGTGGTTTTAGAATTGAGATGAACAGTGCAATTGGTCCTTATAAAGGTGGGTTAAGATTCCATCCTACAGTACGTTTAGGGATTTTGAAATTCCTTGCTTTTGAGCAGGTTTTTAAAAATAGTTTGACGACTTTACCTATGGGCGGCGGTAAGGGGGGGGCTGATTTTGATCCAAAGGGAAAGTCTGATAATGAGGTAATGAAATTTTGTCAAAGTTTCATGACTGAATTACAAAGACATATTGGTCCGGATACTGACGTTCCTGCTGGTGATATCGGAGTCGGCGGACGTGAGATAGGATTCATGTTTGGTCAGTATAAAAGATTACGCAATGAATTTACGGGAATTTTAACAGGGAAAGGACTTAACTGGGGCGGAAGTTTGATAAGGCCTGAAGCTACTGGTTATGGCTGCGTATATTTCACAGAAGCAATGTTAAATAATAAGGGAGATTCCTTAAAAGATAAAGTTTGTACCGTATCTGGTGCAGGAAATGTTGCTCAATATACAGTAGAAAAAGTGAACCAGTTGGGCGGAAAATGTGTTACTTTATCTGATTCCGGCGGATATATTCATGATCCTAAAGGCATAGATGCTAAAAAGTTGACTTATGTTATGGAGCTTAAAAATGTAAAGCGCGGTAGAATTAAAGAATATGCTAAGAAGTTTGGATGTAAATATGTTGAAGGAAAACGTCCTTGGGGTGTAAAATGCGATGTTGCTTTCCCGTCTGCGACTCAGAACGAAATTAATGAAGCAGATGCAAAAGCACTTATTGCAAACGGATGCATGGCTGTAGGTGAAGGGGCTAATATGCCGACTACACCAGAAGGCGTTAGAGTATTTCAAAAGGCGAAGATTTGTTATGGACCGGGTAAAGCAGCTAATGCTGGTGGAGTGGCAACTTCAGGCCTTGAGATGTCTCAGAATAGCCAAAGACTCTCATGGACTCGTGAAGAAGTTGACGAGAAATTACATGGGATAATGCTTGCTATTCATAAGCAGTGTGTGAAATATGGCAAAGATGGTAAATATATTGACTATGTAAAAGGCGCTAACATCGGTGGATTTGTTAAAGTTGCTGATGCAATGTTGGATCAGGGCGTGGTTTAAGATACATATAGAGGATTAAAATAAGTTGATAGTGTATAGCTATGAAGAGGGTAAAGAGAAAACAGGCTTAAAGCAGGGCTCTTTACCCTCTTTTTTATAAGAAAAAGGCACTAAAACAAAAAAATAAAAGTGCTTTTTAATTTAAGCAACATGTATTATAATTAAAAGCATTGTAATACCCATCAAAAGTCCTAAGTTAACACCTATTTTCATGAAAAACTGGAATCATAAACTTTTTAATAAAGAGTGTATTGTGCAAGAGCTTAAGAGAAAAATCGCAAAGATTGCTTTAGAAGATGGTAGAATTTTCTCTGGTTTTTCTTTTGGCGCAACTGGAACCGCATTTGGTGAAGTAGTCTTTAATACCAGTATGGCTGGTTATCAGGAAATACTCACCGACCCATCATACAAAGGTCAGATTGTCACTATGACCTACCCTCTTATTGGTAATTACGGAGTTAATAATGAGGATGTTGAATCAAGACGTCCTTTTGTCGAAGGTTTTATCGTTAAGGAATGTTCACGCGTTGCCAGTAATTGGCGTTCAAATAAGACACTCGATGCTTATTTGAAAGAGCATAATATCGTTGGAGTTGAAGGTGTGGACACCCGTGCGATTACCCGCCATACAAGGCTGCATGGGGCAATGCGTGCGGTAATGTCTACCGAGGACTTAGATGATAAGAGTCTGTTAAAAAAAGTTAAGGCATCTGCCGGACTGCTCGGGGTTGATCTTGTTAAGGAGGTTACTTGCGATAAAATATGGCAGTATAATCAGACTGGTAAACTTAAAGTTGTTGTTATTGATTGCGGTGTAAAATTAAATATTCTGCGTTCTCTTGCTGCGCGTGGAGTTCAAGTTACGGTTGTTCCAGCACAGACTAGTGTGGATGTTATATTAAAATTAAATCCTGATGGGATTATGCTTTCTAACGGCCCTGGCGACCCGTCTGCAGTTCCTTATGTGGCTGAGACAGTCAAGAAATTATTAGGAAAATTGCCTATGTTTGGTATCTGTCTGGG
>JAGLQQ010000144.1 GCA_023136735.1 Candidatus Omnitrophota bacterium
TTGAAGGTAATAGGACTTTTAAATATTCAATTTGCCGTAAAAAATAACATAGTTTATGTCTTAGAGGTTAATCCTAGAGCATCAAGGACAACTCCTTTTGTAAGCAAAGCCACAGGAGTGCCTTTGGCAAAAATTGCCGCAAAGCTCATGGCAGGTTTGACGCTTAAAGAACTGGGTATTGTTGAAGAAAAAAAAGTAGAACACATTTCAGTTAAGGAATCTGTCTTGCCTTTTACGCGGTTTTCCGGAGTAGATGTATTGCTCGGCCCGGAAATGAAATCTACGGGAGAAGTCATGGGGATTGACAAGTCATTTGGAATGGCATTTTATAAGGCTCAACTTGCTGCAGGCACATTATTGCCGGCTAAAGGCAAGATATTCATAAGCGTTAAAAATAATGATAAGAGAAATATAGTTTTTATTGCAAAAAAAATCTATGATATGGGTTTTGAAATCATTGCAACAATCGGTACAGCCAAAGTTTTGAGCTCAAATAATATTAAGGTGAAAAAAGTTGGAAAGATTGGCGAAGGCCATATGGAATTGCTCGAGCTTATGAAGAAGGGTAAAATTAAGCTTGTAATTAATACTCCCTCAGGTAGGAAGGGGCAGTCTGATATGAAGTATATGCGTAATTTAGCTACTATGCAGGGAATTCCTTGTATAACTACGATACAGGGAGCTCAGGCAGCAGTCAATGGTATGGAGGCAGTAAGAGAAAGTGATTTTTCAGTAACTTCTATACAGGAATATTTGCAAAAGTATTCTTGATAATAGAAAAGAAAGGAGCATCACGGTATGCCGCGCAGAGAAGACATAAAAAAAGTTTTAATTATTGGTTCAGGGCCAATTATTATTGGTCAGGCTTGTGAATTTGATTATTCCGGTACTCAGGCTTGTAAAGCATTAAAAGAAGAAGGATATGAAGTTGTACTGGTGAATTCTAATCCGGCAACGATCATGACTGATCCTGGGATGGCGCATAGAACCTATATTGAACCGCTTACTGCCGAGACTATAGAAAAAATTATTGAAATAGAAAAACCGGATGCTTTACTTCCTAATTTAGGCGGGCAAACTGCGCTTAATCTTACCTCCTCACTCTATTCATCAGGAGTATTAAAAAAACATAATGTAGAAATTATCGGGGTAAAAGCTGATGCTATTGAAAGAGGCGAAGACAGGATCGCTTTTAAAGAGACTATGAATAAAATCGGCATTGAAATGCCGAAATCTGAACCGTGCCACTCAGTAGAGGAAGCGGAAAAGATAGCGGAGAAAATGAATTATCCGGTTGTTTTGCGGCCGGCTTATACAATGGGCGGAACTGGCGGTGGTATTGCCTATAATGTAGAGGAATTAAGAACAATAGTTACTCGTGGACTTAATGCCAGTCTTGTACACCAGGTGCTGGTTGAGGAATCTGTTTTTGGCTGGGAAGAGCTGGAGCTTGAAGTTGTGCGTGATGCTAAGAATCAAAAGATCACGGTTTGTTTTATTGAAAATATCGACGCCATGGGTGTTCACACCGGAGATAGTTTTTGTTCAGCTCCCATGTTAACTGTTCCGAAAAAATTACAAGATCGCATGCAGGATTATTCATACAGGATTGTTGATGCTATCGGTGTTACCGGAGGCACTAATGTTCAATTTGCCCATAATCTTAAGGATGACCGTTTGGTAGTTATTGAAATTAATCCTAGGACTTCCAGGTCATCGGCTTTGGCCTCTAAGGCAACGGGATTTCCTATTGCCCGCATATCAACAAAACTTGCCGCTGGCTTGACTATGGATGAGATTCCTTATTGGAGGGAGGGGACGCTGGAGAAATATGTTCCTAGTGGGGATTATGTGGTAATAAAATTCGCGCGCTGGGCATTTGAGAAATTCCCACAAGCAAAGGATATCCTTGGTACGCAGATGAAAGCAGTGGGCGAGGTAATGAGTATCGGGAAAACTTTCAAAGAGGCATTTCAGAAAGCGATAAGAGGTTTAGAAATTAAAAGATATGGAATAGGCTGGGCAAAAGATTTTAAGTCTCTTCCGCTTGACCGCTTAAAAGAAAAATTAGCTGTTCCAACAAGCGAACGGATATTTATCATGTATGAGGCGCTGCGAAAAGGTATGAGCGTTGATGAATTAAATAAAATGACTTATATTAATAGTTATTTTATCAAAGAGATGAAGGACCTTGTTGATCTAGAAGAAGAAATAATCGTATCGGGCTGGAAAAAATTGAGTGATGCGCAATTGACCAAAGCTAAGCAATGGGGATTCGGCGATAGATATATAGCTAATCTTTTTACTATTAAAGAAAAGCAAGTAAGAGACAGACGTCTTAAACTCGGAGTAAAAGAGTGTTATGAGGCAGTACCTGTTAGCGGAGTTGATGATGCTGCATATTATTACTCAACTTATAATGCTAAAGACTCGGTGCCTGTATCAAAAAATAAAAAGATTATGATATTAGGCGGCGGACCTAACCGTATTGGACAGGGGATTGAATTTGATTATACCTGTGTGCATGCGGCATTTGCCCTGCGCGATGAAGGATATGAGTCCATCATGGTCAACTGTAATCCTGAGACTGTTTCTACGGATTATGACACCTCAGATAAACTGTATTTTGAACCTTTAACTGTTGAAGAAGTTCTCTCAATATATGAGAAAGAAAAACCAGAAGGGGTTATTGTCCAGTTTGGCGGACAGACGCCTTTGAATATTGCACAAGAGTTAAAAGATAATGGGGTTAATATTCTGGGGACTACTCCTGAGAGTATCGCTCTTGCTGAAGACAGGGAACAATTCAGGAAAAAAATGATCAAACTAAATATTCCTCAACCTGAAAGCGGTACAGCGCGTTCTTTGGATGAAGCCCTTAAGTTAGCCGAGAGAATAGGGTATCCGCTTATGGTCAGGCCGTCGTTTGTTTTAGGCGGCCGAGGCATGAAAATTGTTTATGATGAATTGATGCTGCGCAAGTATGCCGAAGAGGCTATAAAGGTCAGCCCGGAGCATCCGATGCTTATTGATCTATTTCTTGAAGAGGCTATTGAAGCTGAAGTTGATGCTCTAAGTGACGGAGAAAATACATTTGTTGCTTCAATAATGGAACATATTGAGCTTGCCGGAGTGCATAGTGGAGATTCAGCATGTACAATCCCGCCGTGTTCAATACAAGCTAAGCATATTAAAACTATCCATGAATATACAAAGGCGATTGCAAAAGAGCTTGAAGTTAAGGGATTAATGAATATTCAGTTTGCAATTTGTGATAATAAAGTATATATCCTAGAAGCAAATCCAAGAGCTTCACGAACTGTTCCTATAGTTTCTAAAATCATGGGCTTTCCTATTGCTACTATAGCAACACAATTAATGCTGGGAAAGAAGATCAAAAATTTTCCTGAGCTAATAGCTAAAAAGGTTTCTTATGTAGGAGTGAAGGAAGCAGTTTTTCCTTTTAATATGTTCCCGGAAGTTGATCCTCTGCTCGGACCTGAGATGAGAGCAACTGGTGAGGTTATGGGGATCGCCGAATCTTTTGATCTTGCTTTTTATAAAGCTGAAGAAGCTGCTGGTGTCAAGCTGCCGACAGAGGGAGGAGTTCTTTTGACAGTTGATGATAAAAACAAGAAAAAACTTTTGCCTATTGCCAGCAAAATAGCAGAACTTGGATTAAAAATATATGCAACAGAAGGGACGAGTCAATATTTAAAGAAGAATGGCACAAATAGTTTTCAGGTCAAAAAACTGCATGAAGGCAGGCCTAATATTGTTGATGCAGTAAAAAACAAAGAGATTAATCTTATTATAAATACACCGATGGGGCGTAGTGGAAAAAGTGACGATAGTTATATTAGAATCATGGCGATACAGCAAAAGATTCCTTATATAACTTCGATGGCCGCAGTAGTTGCTAGTGTAGGAGCTATAGAAGCAGTGCAGAAAACCAGTATTGTGCCGAAGGCTTTGCAGAGTTACTATAAAGAAGATCAGGAGAAGAAAAAATAATGTGTGGAGTATTTGGTGTTATGGGTCACAAAAATGCTGCAAGACTTACCTATTTAGGTTTGTATGCGTTGCAGCATCGTGGTGAGGAAAGTACAGGGATAGTTAGTTATGACAAGAAAAGAACCTATTCTCATCAAGGGATGGGGTTAGTTGCGGATATTTTTGATGAAAAAGCGATTAAAAGCCTTAAGGGAAATATTGCTGTCGGCCATGTAAGATATTCGACTACAGGTTCAAGTCTTTCAAGTAATATTCAGCCTTTTCTGGTTAAACACAGGAGCGGGCATATCGCCATAGCGCATAATGGGAATTTTACGAATACTTTTGAATTGCGGGAAGCATTAGAAGAACGTGGTTCTATTTTTCAGACAACGATGGACTCAGAGATTATTGTCCACAATCTTGCCTATAACAAAAAATTAAATTATCAGACAAAAGTTATCAATGCTTTAGCTCCTTTGGAAGGTGCTTATTCATTGGTAATGATGATCGATGATATCCTTGTCGGAGCGCGTGATCCTCATGGATTCAGGCCGCTGTGTCTGGGGAAACTTGAGGGAGCGTATGTCCTGGCAAGTGAAACTTGCGCACTTGATCTGATCCAGGCAGAGTATATAAGGGAAATAGAGCCGGGAGAGATTGTTTTTATCAAGGATAGAAATATAGAATCCATAAAACCGTTTCCAAAAAAGAAACATGCTTTTTGTATCTTTGAATATATTTATTTCTCAAGACCGGATTCTAATATATTCGGAAAGAATGTTTATCTTACACGCAAAAGGCTGGGCGCACAGTTGGCAAAAGAATTTCCTGCTAAATGTGATTTGGCTATGGCTATACCGGATTCAGGAAGTTATGCTGCCGTGGGTTTTGCGGAAGAAGCAAAAGTTAAAAATGAGATTGGAATGATCCGAAATCATTATGTGGGGAGAACCTTTATTCAACCCTCTCAATTTATACGTGACTTTAGAGTTCGAGTAAAGCTTAATCCGATCAAAGATGTTATAAAAGGAAAACGTCTTGCAGTTATTGAAGATTCTATTGTAAGGGGTACAACCAGTCGTGCGCGTGTGCGGACAATCCGCAGTTCAGGCGCAAAGAAAATTCATATGCGCATTAGCTGCCCGCCAATAAAATCACCTTGCTTTTACGGTATTGATTTTCCGACAAAAAAGGAGCTGATCGCAGCTAATCATACAGTAAATGAGATAAAGGAATTTATGGGGCTGGATAGTTTGAAATATTTAAGCCAGGAGGGCATGCTTAAAGCAATGCTATTGCCAGAATGTGAATTTTGCACGGCATGTTTCAGCGGTAAATACCCGACAAAAATACCGAAGAAATTTTCAAAGAAGATGCTTGAAAAGAAAGGTAAATGCTAATGGCTCAGAGTATAGGTTTTGATAATAAGAAATATCTGAAAGAGCAGACAGAAGCCATTCTTACAAGAGTAGAAAAATTTGATGGTAAATTGTACCTTGAATTTGGAGGAAAGCTGCTTTTTGATTATCATGCTGCGCGTGTACTGCCGGGTTTTGACCCTAATGTTAAAATGAGGTTGCTGCAGAAATTAAAAGATAAAGCGGACATAATACTTTGTATATATGCCGGTGATATTGAAAGAAGAAAAGTTCGGGCTGATTTCGGCATAAGCTATGACGCTGATGCAATGAAGCTGATTGATGATATAAGAAGTTGGAAACTAGATGTCCGGGCTGTTGTGATTACGCGTTATGACGATCAGCCTGCTGTGAAAATTTTCAAAAATAAATTGGAACGCAGGAATATAAAGGTACACACGCATAGGTTTACCAGGGGCTATCCTACAGATGTGGATTTGATTGTAAGTGATGAAGGCTATGGTTCCAATGAATATATTAAAACAAAAAATCCGCTGGTGATAGTAATTGGACCAGGCCCAGGAAGTGGAAAACTGGCAACATGTCTTTCTCAGTATTATCATGATTATAAAAAAGGGATAAAAAGCGGTTATGCCAAGTTTGAGACTTTCCCGATATGGAATATTCCGCTTAAACATCCGGTTAATATAGCATATGAGGCGGCAACCGCTGATATCAGAGATTTTAATCTTATCGACCCGTTCCATCTTGAGGCCTACAATGAATCAACAGTAAACTATAACCGTGATGTTGAGGTTTTCCCCGTGCTCAAGAGAATCCTTGAAACCATCACACATAAAGAGTCTATGTATAAGTCACCTACTGATATGGGGGTCAATCGCGCCGGATTCGGGATAATTGATGATAAGGCAGTTAAAGAGGCGTCGAAACAGGAGGCTATCAGAAGATTTTTCCGCTATTCTTGTGAATATATGCTTGGCTTTGTGGATAAGGAAACAGTTCAGCGTGTTGAACTTATTATGAAAGAGTTGGATGTAAAACCAGAAGATAGAAAGGTCGTAGAGCCTGCGAGAGATAAAGCAAAAGAAGCAGAGAAAAAGAACAAAGGCCATGAAGGAGTTTTTTGCGGGGCGGCATTAGAACTAAATGATGGGACAATAATCACCGGCAGGAATTCACCTATGATGCATGCATCGTCCAGTCTTATTATAAATGCAATAAAGCATATGGCCGGGATACCGGATAAAATACATTTATTGTCTCCGAATATAATAAATTCAATAAAGGCATTGAATAAGGAAATTTTAAATGAAAAAGCAGTAAGCTTAGATCTGGAAGAAACCTTGATTGCCCTGAGCATAAGCGCTGCGACCAATCCCACTTCACAGACAGCTATGGAACAATTAAAAGAACTTAACGGCTGCCAGATGCATTTGACGCATATTCCTACTTCAGGCGATGAGGTGGGATTAAGGAAACTTGGAGTGGATCTGACAAGCGAAGCAGTTTTTTCTACGAAAAGACTTTTTGTGTCCTGAGTAAAACCAGAAGAAAAGTGCTAGGGAATTATTTTAACTTGAACGGAGGTTTGAAATGAGCGGTATTTTCGGGGTTGTCTCTAAAGGCAACTGCATACAGGATTTATTTTACGGCACAGACTATCATTCCCATTTAGGCACTGAATATGGCGGCCTGGTTGTTTTGGGAGATGATTTTTACCGGCGCATACACGATATAAGCCAGAGTCAATTTAAGTCAAAGTTTGCTGAAGAATATGAAAATATGAAAGGCAATAAGGGTATTGGAGTTATAAGCGCCTCTAATGTGCAGCCCATATATGTGCATTCTAAATTCGGGCCTTTCTGCATTGTCACCAATGGTTTTATCGAGAATCTCAAAGAGATAGAAAAAGATCTTCTTTCCAAAGGTATTTCTTTCGCGGAAGTCGGCAAAAGCGGAGTTAATGAAACAGAGCTTGTTGCCAAACTTATTAATCAGGGAGATAATTTAATAGACGGTATTGAAAAAATGTTTGAGCGAATTGTTGGCTCCTGCTCTCTTTTACTGCTTAATAAAGACGGAGTTTACGCCGCACGTGACAGATATGGATATACTCCTCTTGTGTTTGGACAAAAAAAAGATTCGATGGCTGTTACTACAGAAACCTGTGCTTTTTTAAATAATGATTTCAAAATAACCAAATATCTGGGGCCTGGGGAAATAGTCTTGCTCAGCGAATTAGGACTGGTGACAAAAAGACAGGCAACCGAGACCAGCCATATTTGCGCGTTTTTATGGGTATATACCGGATTTCCGGCATCAAATTATGAAGGTATTAATACCGAGGTGGTCAGAGAACGTTGTGGGAGATATCTAGCTCGTCGAGATAAAGATATTAAGGTAGATGTTGTCTCAGGTGTTCCGGATTCAGGTACGGCGCATGCTATCGGCTATGCCATGGAACGCGGAAGTCCATATAGAAGGCCGCTGATAAAATATACGCCTGGATATGGAAGAAGCTATACGCCGCCTTCACAAGAAACAAGAGATCTTGTGGCTAAGATGAAACTGATCGCTATTAAGGATATAATAGATGGAAATCGGATTGTGGTTTGCGATGATTCTATTGTTAGAGGAACCCAGCTTAAGAATTTCACCATAAAAAAACTAAAGGATTCTGGCGCTCGGGAAATACATGTTCGCCTGGCATGTCCGCCGCTTATGTTTCCTTGCCGTTTTAATCTTTCTACCAGGGATATAAATGAACTTGTGGCAAGAAGAGCGATTAGAGATATTGAGGGACATGATATAGAAGATGTTTCTGAATATATCGACACTGATTCTAAAAAGTACCAAAAAATGATAGACTGGATTGCAAAAGATCTGGAAGTGAATACGCTAAAATATCAAACTGTAGATGATATGGTTGCGGCTATTGGATTGCCTAAGGAAAGACTTTGCCTTTATTGCTGGACAGGCAAATGTCCAGGAGCTAAGTGTGCAGAAGAAAAAGCAATCTGTGCTTGCGCGGGTAAATGTGATTAAAATATTACGCTTATGGAGAAGATAAATGGCTAAGTATATTTTTATAACCGGCGGGGTTGTTTCAAGCTTAGGTAAAGGGATCGCGGCTGCTGCGATAGGCAAGCTGCTTGAGACAAGAGGGTTGAAAGTAACGATTATGAAATGCGACCCGTATATTAACGTTGATCCAGGCACCATGAATCCTTTTCAGCATGGGGAAGTATATGTCACTGATGACGGAGCAGAGACAGATCTGGATTTAGGGCATTATGAGCGTTTTACCAACGCAAAGCTTACACGCGATAATAATATTACAACAGGCAAGATTTATGATTCTGTTATCCGTAAAGAAAGAAGAGGGGATTACCTTGGTAAAACGGTACAGATAATCCCGCATATTACAGATGAAATAAAAAGCAATATTAAGAAAGTTGCTTACGGAAAAAAGATCGATGTAGTTATTGTTGAGATTGGGGGAACGGTTGGAGACATCGAAAGTCTTCCGTTTCTTGAGGCCATAAGGCAATTAAAGCTGGAGATGGGAAGAGATTATGCGATTAATATTCATGTCACGCTTGTTCCTTATATAAAGGCAGCCGGAGAAATAAAAACAAAACCAACGCAACATAGTGTAGGTACTCTAAGAGCAATTGGAATTATTGCGGATATAATTCTTTGCCGTACTGAGAAAAAACTCAGCAGGGAGGCAAAAGAGAAGATCGCTCTTTTCTGTAATGTGGATGCTGATGCGGTAATTCCTGCAATTGATGTAAAGAGTATTTATGAAGTGCCTTTTTCACTGCGCAGAGAAAAACTAGATAGCTTGATTGTAAAGCTCCTAAAGCAGCCTTGTCGAGATAGCGATCTGGATGAATGGCAGAATCTGGTGGTAGAAAGACAGAAAAATCCTGTAGCAGAGGTGCAGATAGCTGTTGTAGGTAAGTATATCGCTCTTCAGGATGCATATAAGTCTATTTATGAGTCGCTAGTACATGGAGCGATAGCAAATAATGTAAAAATAATTATCAGAAAAGTTGATTCAGAGGATATTGAAAAACATGGCGCGGAAAAATATCTTAAGAAGGTAAAAGGTATCTTGATTCCTGGCGGCTTTGGTAATCGGGGTATTGAAGGTAAAATAAAGGCGGTTCAATTTGCGCGTGAAAACAATATTCCTTTTTTCGGCATTTGCCTAGGCATGCAGATAGCGGTTATAGAATTTGCCCGCAATGTTTGCGGTTTAAATGGTGCAAATTCCACAGAGTTTAACAAAAAGGTCAAGTATCCGGTTATCAGCCTTTTGGAGGAGCAGCGCAAAGTAATTGATAAAGGCGCAACGATGCGTTTAGGTGCTTATGATTGTGTATTAAAAAAAGGAACAAGCGCATACAGCGCATACAAAAAAGAAAAAATTCAGGAACGCCATCGCCACCGTTTTGAATTCAATAATCAGTACCGGGAGCGTTTGGAGAAAAAGGGAATAGTTTTTTCAGGAATAAATCCTCAGAAAAAACTTGTAGAGATAGTAGAGGTTAAAGGCCATCCATGGTTTGTGGCCTGTCAGTTTCATCCTGAATTTAAATCAAAGCCGGACAATGGGCATCCGTTATTCAAGGAATTTATAAAAGCTTCTTTAAACAGAGATTCGCTAACACAAAAGTAGAAAGATGCCTTGATCCCAGAGATTAAAAACCTGATGGCAGCGATTTGCTAATAGAAGTTAATCTTTGTAATCTTTTAATAATCTGTGCAATTAGGTATAGTTTAGTTTATACTTGAGATTACACTAGGAGATAAAATGAAAGAAAATTCTTCAAAATCATATATTGATGCATTAAGTAAAATCAGCAATGCTATTACAAGTGATTTATATCTTGAAGATATGCTAAAGCTAATCGTTACTCTAACTGCCAATGTTATGCAGGCAACGATTTGCTCTTTGTGGCTTCTTGATGAAAAAACACAATCATTGAAAATCAAAGCGACACAGGCAATGAGCAGCGAATATGTAAAGGCAAGAGAAATAAAAATTGGTGAGGGTATTGTCGGGCTTGTTGCCAGCAGTAAAAAACCTACAATAATAGTTGATGTTTTAGAAGATAAACGTTATAAAGAGAAAATGCTCGCTAAAAAAGAACATTTAGTTTCAATGGTAAGCGTGCCGATGATGGTAAAAAACAGAGTGATTGGTGTTATCAACTGCTATACAACTCAAGTGTATAAATTCGACAAAAATGATCTCAAGCTTTTAAGTACTGTCTCAAACCAGGCAGCTGTTGCTATCGAGAATACAGAGCTTCTAGTGAAAACAAAAGTTGTGCAGGAAGAACTTGAAACCCGCAAAAAAGTCGAAAAAGCAAAAGGCTTGTTGATGAGAGAAAACAAAATTTCCGAGGATGATGCGTATAAACTAATTAGAAGATCCAGCATGAGTAAACGAAAGCCGATGAAAGAAATAGCGGACGCCTTAATCCTTTCTTTTGAAATACGAGACGAAAAAAGAAGATAACATTATCTGCGATTTTTTAAAACAATCCTTAAATACCTGCCGTAATAAAAATATTTTTTTCCAATTCTTTAATTTTTTTTAATTTTTTTCTTGAAATCATAGTATATGATGTTGTATATTATAAATTGTAGATACAATATGTAGTACGAGGCCATATTGTGTAGCTGAAAGTAAACACACCAAGATATTGTAGGGGCAGTACAGAAGAAGTTTTTCTGACGTAAATTTAAAAATGAAAGGGGGTGAATATTTTGGTAGTGAAAAAGAAAAAAGCAGCTAAGAAAACAGTAGCAAAGAAGAAAGTAGTAAAG
>JAGLQQ010000145.1 GCA_023136735.1 Candidatus Omnitrophota bacterium
GCACCGGCAAAAAAGAAAGTAGCAAAGAAAAAGAAAAAATAACAAATTGCTGGTACAACTTTGATTACGAAACATAGATTAAGATCCCGATTAAAGTTTGTAGAACAAGGACGTTGCGAATTCCCAAAGGCGGGGAAGTAAAAAAAAATTTAAATTTCAAATTGGCTCTGAGTCAAAATGAAAAAGTTTTCCGCCTTTGGGCCGGGAGTCCAGAATTCAAGAGATACAACCTTACCTACCCTCTAAAAAGCTCACCAATTCTAGATTGTTATTTATATAAGGAAAAAATTGATAATTCTGCACGCTCTTATGAACAATTACTACATGGATTTGCTATTTTGAATGACCAGATTTCGGAACTAAAGGCTCTTCAAGAGAAGGATGCTCTTGCGGATCAGGAACTTAGAAGAGCAAAAGAATATGCAGAATTTATTTTCAAATCTATCCCCAGTGCTATTTTTACTACAGACATAAATAGAATTATTACTAGCTGAAATAATAAAGCGCAAGAAATTACTGGCTACTTACCTCGAGAGATTATAGGCAAGCAGTGTGCTTATTTTTCTGAATTCCCATGTAAGGAAAAGTGTAATATTTTCTCAAGCGATGTTAAAAAAAACTTTTTTCGTAGAGAATGTATGATAAGAAGAAAAGATGGTAAGATAATCATTGCCTCTATGAATGGTGATTTGTTGAAAGATGAAGAAGATAATATTATTGGCGGGATTGAATCCTTAGAGGATATTACGTGTCGAAAAAGGTAGAAAGAAGATTTTCAGCAATCATATTAAAATCTTGAAATGCAAGTTCGTAAAAAGAACAAGTGAACTTTCAAATATCAATGAAGTGCTGCTAGTTGAAATTATGCAGCGCAAAAAGGTATAAAAAATCGAAGGCGCAAATGAAAAATTAACAAGGCTCTTGAATGAAACTATTAAAGCGCTTGCTTTAGCTGTTGAAAAGCGGAATCCTTATACTGCAGGACATCAGCAGCGAGTTGCTATGTTGGCTACGTCCATAGCACAGGAAATGGACTACCTGAGGATCAATTAACTGGAGTGAAGACAGCGGCTATCATCCATGATATTGGTAAGATCTGTACTCCTGCTGAAATATTAAGCAAGGCGTCAAAATTGAACTCTTACGAGTTTAATCTTATTGCAATGCATCTAGAGGTTATGAGATACTTAAAGGCATAGAATTTCCATGGCCGGTTTCAGAAATAGTGTTGCAGCATTATGAAAGAGTTGACGGATCTGGGTATCCTAAAGGTTTGAGTGGAAAGGATATTCTTTTAGAGGCGCATATAGTAATAGTTTCTGATGTGGTTGAAGCAATGGCATCGCATCGGCTTTATCGTCCTGCTTTAGGTATTGAGAAGGCTTTAGATGCGATAACTCATAAAAGGGGAAAGCTGTATTATTCAGATGTTGTAGATGCTTGCATTTAACTCTTTAGGGTGAAGGGATTTTCTTTAGAGCAAAGCTGATAAGAACAAAGGATTATTAGATAAGAATATTGACATAATAGGTGAAATAGCGTATCTTACAAATCAAAAAGGAGGAGATTCTGATGAAATTAATAAGTATGCTTTTTGTTCTAAAAGCGTTTATTATTTTAAGTTTTTCATCCTATGTTTTTGCGGCGATGGCAGATGGAAAAAATGTTCAAAATGTTCATAGTGATGCTACAGTGGGCTGTACAGTATGCCATCCTCAAGGGGACTTCAAGGGTTTGAATGAATATGGCAAGGCTTATAAGGATGCGGGTAGGAGCGTAGAAGCTGTTAAAGCGATTGATGATGCAGATAGTGATGCTGACGGGGTTACAAATGCAGTTGAGATAAATGCTGGGACAAATCCGGGTGACGCTACCAACAAATAAGGCAGGTACAATGAAACTAATAAGCCGGAATAATTAATTATTCCGGCTTATTTTTTCTTCAACTAATTATTAAAAGT
>JAGLQQ010000146.1 GCA_023136735.1 Candidatus Omnitrophota bacterium
AGATCAGATCTTTCCAAAAAGGAATCCTGTCTAGCCATCGCGTCAAATTGCGCTTTATTACCAAGTTTAATAGTTTCTTCAGGTTTTATTTGATCTAATGCTTTAAGCAGCGCCGTATCATCCTGTCCAAAAACAAGTAATTGATTTTCCTGATTAGCAAGGTCAACTAAAACAACAGCTATTGTTTTTTTTCTGCGTCCACCGCCAATACCCATTTTCTGAAATTCAAAGCCATTTTGATCTATGGCAGTTATATGCAAACGCGTAACGCGTCCAGACAGATAAGGAGGTACTCTGAAGCTATTTTTCCCGATTTTAAAATTAGTTGTCTTCTTATTGATTATTGTTCCGTTTTCATTAATATCTAAATCGCTTATCAGTCCTTCAGGAAGAACAACCCCCTCCCCCAGAAATCTTTTCCGCGTGTAAATACTATATGAGAGCTTAAAAACATTATGATCAATAGCAATCTGAGGACTTAGAGTGCTCTTAATAGCTTTATTTTCTTTTGCCAGTTCAAGCCCGCCTGCTGAGGCAGCATTCATCACTAAAAACGCCTGAATTAAAATCAATATTATTATTTTAAAGTATTTCATAACTAATCCTAACAAAACAAAAATGTTAGATCCTGTTTAAGTGTATAAAAAAAGGTTATAAAGTATACCATATAGGTTAGGATTTTACAAGAAAACGAGGAGATTTTTCTGAGAGCTTAAAAAACGCATAACTCTTTTTATAGTAATATGTTAAGTTTAATTAATTTTATTCTGTTAATGAACTACCCCGCAGCAAGCTACGGGGTATTCCCACAAACCAACTCTAACTACAATTCATATTTATACAGCACCATTTACTCTTTCTATAATCCCTTTTAAACGGAACCGCGGCAAGCCGCGGGGAATTAACCATCTGAGATTAATATCCATTTGTGTGCAATTCGTGTCTATTGCTAAACGTTATCCGCTTTGCGCTGTTTTTATATTGCCTGTTCAATAAAGATTAGTTCAAAAGTCATGTCATGTTTTGGCCGAACTGAGACTCTCCCCTGCGATTTCGACCGAGCTGCCTTAAATTCCTTATTTTTTTCTTTTCTTGCTTTAATAATAATATCTAATTCATGCTGTAAATTACTGTTAGCGTTATAAAGCTTTTTAAGCGCGCTTGAAGGAATACGCGCTACTTTAACCTTCCCGCTTTGCAGCGGAACTCTGACAGTAGCAGTTCTAGGGGATTTTTCTATGATAGCGATCTCTCCAAACACGCTGCCCGCCTTAAGAGTGGCCACATGATAACCACTTTTATAAATCTCGAGCTTACCGGATAAAAGAATAAACATCCCGTCTTTTTTCGCTACAGGATCAGCTAGTTCTCCTTCTTTTAATATTTCATCATCGTTATAATAGCTAAACAATTCAATCGTTTCTTTTTCTTTATCTAAAAGCTTTCCGATGCCTTCACCTAAAAGCTCATTTTTCTCTTGCTCATTTAAAAATCCCCAAATATCTGTTTTCTCCAATGCCCTTATTAAATCAAGCTCTGCTGTTTCCGGAGCTTGACTCTTGTTAGCTGTTTCCATGAATGCTTCTATCTCCCCTAATAATATATTCGAGAATCTCCTGCCATCAGGGTTAAATACAGCAACCTCTTCAACCAAAGCTATAATATCTTTTAAATCTTTTACTTCTTTAAGATCATCCAAATCAATAATTTGATTACCTTGTTCATCAACCCCTGATCTTATAAAGGCACCTTCTTTTTTTAACCGCGCTGATGCTTGAAGCATTGCTTGTCTTCCGGAGATCAATGATTCCCGCTCTTTACCTTTATCTATTTTTTTCTGATGCTCTAGATCCAAAATTCTTTGTAGTCCTAAATCCGGACATATATTATCTTCTAAGTAATAAATTAGTCGCTGTTTTTCAGCAAAGAATTTATGAAATCCTTCCATAGCTTCCGCCAAACCCAAATCCGTCTCTGCCGCGGGGCTTGTCTGGTCTCCTCGATTTCTATCATAAATAAATTCCTCATTAAGAAGAATCCAGTCAACTAAAGATTCTCTAGCTAAGTGTCTTCCCTCCACTTTATCAAATTCCGCCTGAGACCAAAGATCAGCTACAGCCAGCACCTTCCCTCCCCAAATTGTATCCAGAATTAAATTCCTGTCAGCTTCTTTTGACAAATTCGCATGTGGAAAATTTTCTTTCACATAATCTTCAAGTATTGCCATATCATCAAGTTCCTGCCCATAGTTTAATTTTTCAAGCATTTTATAAACAACATTATCCCTCCCTCTTACTTCATCTGCTACAGCATCTCCTATGCGCATTATAGTTTTATCAATCATATATAAAATCGCTCTAATTTCAAGAGAGGAAAAAACTCCAGGATGCTTTTTTGCAAATTCCAAAACCTTTTTCTTGCTTCTTTCTTCATGCCCTATCCTCACAAATTCCCCCTTTTCGTCAAAATACCCCAGATCATGCACAAACGCAGCAAATCGAAAAAGCGTGAATGAAAGTTTTCTGTTTCGCAGCGGAAGAAATTCAAAAAGCGCGTCAATAAATCCGAGCATCTTATTTACATGCCCTTCATTATGATATAAGATGACTTTTCTTAAGGCAGACTCAACCATTGTTTTCAAAGTGAGTGCCCGGCCTAATTCAAGACGAGGATCATGCCTGTAACGTTTTAAAGTTTGCCCGGCTCGCTCCTCATGCTTTTCTTTCAATATTTCTTGAATATGTGTTATTTCTTTTTCAGCTAGTTTTTCAACTTTTAAAATATCCAGTTCGTTCACTGCCAGTGAATCAAGGGCATAAACGCTTTGATATTTAACAGCATCGCCTATATCCGTAACCTCTAAAGCCCGTTTAAATGATAGTCTGGGGATTGGAGTATTTTTACCAAACGTTACCGCATATAATAACACCTCTTTATTCGATAAATCGCGCTTATAAATAACTCTGCTGATAACTTCCAGCATCGGTAATTTAAAATCATAGGATTCCTCTTGATTATCTTCAACACTAAGGAGGCCAAAATCCGAAACAAAAGCTATGCCGTCTTCAGTTAAAAGCCTTTGAATCTCACGCAAAGAAGCTACTTTATCTTTGAAATACGGAGCGACAACATCTCCTACGATTACAATAGAAGCCTTTCCAGAAGCAATACCTAATCCTTGATCCATATCGGAAACAACAGTATTACTAGCAAAAGCCCCTACCCCTAGTGCTTCTATCGCGACAGATACTAGCCTGAATTTATTTTCTCCAAAGGAATTAAGATATTGTTCTAACTGTATATCCTGAACTCTTCCTCCTCCAATAATAACCACATTAATCGGCTCAGTTTGATCAGGATATTTTTCTATTAATTCTTTAATTCTTTCTGTTATTTTACCTTGAAATATATCTTCGTCTAGTCCAGAAAAGTCTCTGGAGACAACATCTTCTCCTCCATAATTATGTTCCGGCACAACATCTGAATCTCCATATGTTCTCCATAATCCCGTAGCATCCTGAATCAAAATTGTACCCTGATCACCATTTGCTTCGTCTGCCTTAAGACGTTCTACGCCTTCATCTAACTCTGTTAAAGCTTTCGCGTGAGCAAGCTGATTTCGCATATCTTCTATATCACTAAAATCAACTCGAAACCTATTTATAGCTAATGTTGCCCCCACTCTCACCCCAATGCCAAATTCCATCTGAATATAACGCTTGATATACTTCAGCAATCGAGCAAGTTCATCCTCTTCAATTTTTCCTTCATTAATAATTAAAGTGAATTCATCCCCGCCCATTAATTCAACAACATTTGAAGATTCCAGTTTTAGTTTTTCAACAAGGATATTTTTAGTAAAAGACATAACTTTTTGCAGCCTTATTGTTACCTCATCCGCGGCAGATCTCCATAAACGCTGAACTTCCATCACATTGTCTGTTTTAATTGCTCTGCTGATTAACTGTAATTCCACCTCAAACGATTTCAAGTTCATAAGGCCCATGTTTTTGATATCTAATGTTATCGCAACCGGCCTTTTCATTTTAGGAGCTTTACCATGAAAAACAAAAGCCGAACTAAAAGACGGCTCTTTTACCTCCTGAGAGATAATATAATAGGCTTTATTAAACAAACCAATCATGTTTTCATCCAGCACTATCGTATCTATTGCCTCATTACTACTGAGAATGCCCTTTAATCCTTTAATAATATTTGCTATTTCTTCTGACCTTTCTTTTGCCTTAGAAGAATCAACTTGCCATTTTTTAATATAATCCTGAAGGCGCAAATAAGAAAAATATTCCTGAGCTTTCTTGAAATTATTCTCATTATCAACAAAATATAACTTTAAAGCATCTGATAATTCATCCCACTGCTTGTTTTTACGCAGCGCATCTGATATTTCCTGCCTTAAAAAGTAAATATCTTTATTAATATCATCTTGCTGGAAAACTGATGTACCACGCATCAGTTCATTACGTAATCTATCGACTTTATTTATAGTTTCTTTATAAGCTTTCATTGTAAACGAAATATCGCTTCCAAAACTAATAGCCTGATGCGCGTTTATATCCGCGCGAAGCCTGGCTTCATCGCTTGCTTGATCGATTTCACCGCTAATCCCCATGTTTATGGCATAAACTATTTTTTCTTGCTTATCTATTTTTCCGGCACTTGTTTTAAATTTTTCCCGATATAATGGCTGTTGTCTGATAACTTGATCAATTTCGTTTATCAAGTCCTGCCGAATTTCACTTAATATTTCTTTTAAAATCGGTAGTTCTATTTGCAAGCTTTGTTTAATTAAATATACGTCCTCCTTATAGGTACTATAAACATGCCCTTCCTCGCCTTTAATGAGGTCTTTTTCCAGCATTTTTTTATACAATATCTTTGAACGCAGTTGAATTAACTGCGTATTTAACTCATAACCAAAAATGTCATTTAAATCCTTAATGCCAAAACCTTCCCTTGATATGCCGGGAACTTCAAAGACAACAAATCGATCCCCTATTTCCCCCTTGCTTACTATCTTTCCTAAAGGATGATGAGAATAAAGCCAAGTAATAATTTTTCGTATTATCTTTTTTGAGACTGGCGCGTTTTTTAAACTTGCGATTCTCGATATATTATCAAGAGATTCTCCTTCCCGTATCCAGCGTAATATACGTCCGTGTTTTTCCCGCAAATTCTCATCCCGCCAATATTTAATTCCTTTATACAAAGAAGTTTCAATGTCTGAATATGGCTTTTCCGCGGAAGGCAAAAGTGAGAATATTTTTTGTAAGGAACTATCATTTAATGATACAGACGGCGATAATGTTTCATTAGCAACAACGTAGTTTTCATCACCTTTAAATAAATTACCGTCGGCCCAGGCAAAATCAAACAGCAGAAAAGCCTGAATCAGCGTTAAAGAGATGATTTTAAATATTAGCCTGAATTTTGATTTTTTATAATTCA
>JAGLQQ010000147.1 GCA_023136735.1 Candidatus Omnitrophota bacterium
TATCATATTTTGCGGATAAAGATACTGTTGTAAAGCGATGGAAACAGGAAAAATTCAATGAAAGCGGAGATAATATAATTGTATATTATTCTGTGGAGACTCCGGGTAATCAGATTATGAGGCCGGGAGTAAGATTTAAGGTTGAGGGCACGCCGCTTGAAAAATTGGATTTTATTTCCTTGATGCTTGCTTTATTTTTTGGTACTGCCGCGTTGCCGCATATTTTAATCCGTTATTATACTGTTAAAACCCCTGCCTGTGCTAGAAAGTCAACTATTGTAGCCATTGCCGCAATTGGCTTTTTCTATATTCTGACATTATTTATGGGATTGGGCGCCATGGCTAACGGAGTATTAAATGTAACTTCCAGTAATATGTCTGCTCCACTTTTGGCAAGATCATTTGGAACATTTTTATTTTCCATGATTTCGGCAATTGCCTTTGCGACAGTTTTGGGAACTGTCAGCGGATTAATCGTAGCCGCCTCAGGTGCTGTAGCTCATGATATTATGGATCGATTTGCAGGCGTAATTAAAAACGATAAACAACAGATAATTGCCGCCAAGATCGCGGCTTTTGTAGTTGGAATTATTGCGATTATTTTGGGGATTGTTTTTAAAGGCATGAATGTGTCTTTTTTAGTAGGATGGGCTTTTGCGGTAGCTGCTTCCGCGAATCTGCCTGCCATTTTAATGGTTTTGTTTTGGAAGAAAACTACGGCATCAGGGATTGTCGCATCGATTACTGTTGGTGCAATTGCCGCGATTGGCTTGATATTAATTAGTCCAAGCATGTATGTTCGCTACGGATTAGATCCAACGACTGCGCCAATTCCATTTAGCAATCCAGGAATTGTTTCAATTCCATTAAGTTTTATAACCTTGATAGTAGTTTCGTTTTTTACTCAGAAAAAAGCTATATCTAAGTAAGTTTAGTAATATTTCAAATCGAGTAGAAGGCAGACTACAGGTTGTCCCATTTTTTATTGACTAATCTTCTCAGGAAGGGTATTATTTTTAAATACGGAGTTTTTAGATGAAAATGGAAAGATATAAGGCCGCAAGCAGAGGATTCGCATCATTAATCGGGCTTTTGATAACAATTATGATCATAGCTGTTCTGTACTACTTGAGCATAAACACTACTTCAAAAAGTAGCTTCTCTGATACTAAAAGTTCCACATCAAACCCTAAATCAGTATTGGATAATGCAAGAAATACTGTTAACGATATAAATCAACGCCAATCAGAGAGCCTAGTGGAATAATAAATCAGAGGTCATAGTTCAGCTGTGAAAACGCCTCGTTCGCAAAGGGCAACTGCCCTTTAATGCCCCAAACATACCCTAATTATTTATTACAAATATAATTATCCTAATTCCTAAATAAAATTCCACGAAGGAAGATTAAGACAGGGGTAGTAAGTATTTAGAAGAAATTGGATAATCACTTAAAGGGTGAAAAAGTTATTTAAGAGGTAAATAGGGACAAACCGCCATGTGAAATTGTATTTACTCATTCTCA
>JAGLQQ010000148.1 GCA_023136735.1 Candidatus Omnitrophota bacterium
AAAAAGCGAATTAATGATATGAAAATATTAAAAAAAGTAATCGCGTTAATTTTAATTCAGGCCTTCCTGTGCATGAATGTTGCCTTTGCCGGGGGGATTGAACTACTTTCCAATATTGACCAGAATCAGCAATCGAGTACTTTATCACCGCAAGCACAGATTAGTGCCGCGCAATTTCAGAGCGCGTTTGATCTTATGCACCGGAAATATGAATATCTGGAGACTATAGAAGAAAAGAGAAAAGACCAGCCAAGGCCGAGTAAAAATGTTCTAAATCCGATGCGTGCCTTGTCTTCGATCTTTGACCGGCTTATAGAAAGCAGCAACCCTGTAATAAGCGTATTAGTACGGCTTATAAAAAAGATTGTTAATAATGGCAGAGTTGCCGGAGAATTGATTAAACAGGGAAATATTGCTTCCGGGACCTGGTCACAGAAACATCACAAAGAATTCAACTCTTTGATCAAATCCTTGATCAATAATAAAAAAACTGATGTTACCGGTAATTATGATGTAACTGCCCAAAAGCAGGAGCTTATAAATTCACTGACAGAGTATATTTCTTTTTTAGATGATGCGGCAAAAGAAAAGTGGAGCAAAGTTATTCAGGAATCTGATCTTTCGATTTCTTCTATTGATGAGCTGATCAATCGTATCATTGAAATACTGCCTGAGAATACTACCAACTTTTATTATCTGAAACCGGTTCAGGGAGTGTTTTATCTGTCTCGCGCTAATGGTTTGCCGCCGCTTATAGCCGCGGCACATTTCGGACACAGGCGCAAATCTAAAACTGAGAGTAAAGTAAATAATAATGTTTATATTGCTGAGCCTTCATTTGCTCTGAAATCCTATGAAACACAGCTGGGCGTGATCTTACACGAACTTATTCATTGTATTTTAGGCGCGGGTGACGCGGAGCATGCTTTTGCCGATAGGCTTCAAAGCAGCTATGAAGGATTTATGCTCAGGAAACAGGTGCCGGCTGATCTATTAAATAAATACCGCAGATATTATGAACTTAAGAATGAAATATTAGAAGCAAATAAAAGCAATGATAATAAAGCATATAGAAAAGCCCGCCGGGAATTTATCGATACAATTGATAGTTTAAGAGCGCTTATTGAAAATACCTCACATGAGCAGTTCCAGAAAGCATTTGATCTTTTAAGAATTGAACAGATAGAAAACCAGGATGAAAAGACTTTTATGCTGGGGACATTTGATGAATTTTATCATCTATCCACCCCGGACTATGACTCAGAAGAAATGAAAGTCATGGAAGATATTATGAGTGATATGTCTGAGGGTTTTAAGAAGTGGCATGATCCTGACAAAACATATAAAGAAGGCATGCGGGCGATGCGGCCGTATCATGCCAAGAATTTGCTTCCTGAGAGCATTGATGAAAAAGACGCGACACACAAACAATATGTTTCTATGCATGTTGATCAAATTACAAAGGGCTTTGTCAATGCTAAGACTACCGGAGCGGCTTTTTTGCGGGGAACGGATTATCACTATGTTTTGACAAAGGGTTTAAAAAATCGCGATATTTCTTTGCCGTTTTTAAAGGCAAGTATAAAACATGAGCTTATACACTATTTTGCTTTCAAAGGGCTGCTGCCGATACAGTACAACCGCGAAGATATCACAACCGCTATGACGGTAATAGAACTGCTGGAAAATAAGGAAGAAGATGTATTTGTAAAATATGAAAGTCTTTTTACCCCGGTTGGAGAAAAACTTTTTGAGGCCGGCCGCGAGATGCAGAGAGAAGGAAAAGTCTTTCTTGATGAAGAATACCTGCTTAAAACCGCGTTTGAAATCTTTCAAACAGATGTTCGCACTCAGGATCAGGCGATATATTTAGTGCGTGATCCTTCCGGCGCGACGCCTGAGGAAACCGCGCGAATAATGCAGCAGATAAATGATATGCGCCAGAGAGTTATCGGGGTGATAATGGCCGGAGTCTTAATGGAGCATCACCAGAGCACCGCGGAGCCTATACTTGAGACGCTGATTGAGTTTTTTAAAGAGCTTACTGACAGCATGCCTTTGCCTTCTATTACGGAATTAGAACAGGCAATCGAGATGTATAAATCCCATAATGCTCCCCAGAGAGAGATAAAGCAGCTTGAGGGTATGCTTGAGAAGGCTCGTAAACGTAAAGTTAAAGTTGAGACAATAAAAACCAATATAATGAACTGGGCCAAAAGAGCGACCGGAATTCCCCGACTTTCATATGTTGAAGCAAAAGAGGATATGGCACAATGGGCGTTTTTACCAAGCCATGAAAGAATTGTCGGGGTAGAGAGCGATCTTTACCGGGTTGATCAGCGTGCGGCATACGGTTTTGTGGTCGCGCCGGTTTTTGAAGCAAAGTATGGCTTTTCGGTAAGAGAAAGTATTATCGAAGAGGAATACAAGGAAGAATTATACTTTGATCTTTTAATGCGTATTATGGATACACCGCGGATTATGGCTTTTGGCTGGAATGAATATCCCGGAACAATGAACTGGGTGATGGCTATATTCGCGGAAAGATTTAAAGAAGATAATATGCTCATTGCCCAGACTCTTCTGGGAGCCCGTTCAAGGCCTTTGCAATATCTGGATAGTTTTATGTATAGATTCGGGTTGGGAAGAAGCGAAGACAAACGCTTGAAAAATAAGGATGTTATACGGGCTATAGGGGCTACGCGTGGTGCTTTGGAAGAAGTAACAAAAGTAATGGATGAAAAGACAGTTAAAAAGCCGGAAGAAATTTACAAAATCGTAAAAGAAGAAATCTGGCCGGAATTCAAAAAACTTCTTGATGCTGAATTTAAAGAGAAAAAAGAAATGGAAGCATTCAGGCAGGAACATCAACAGCCGCATATGTCGGATCAAAGTGTTCAGGATATGTGGGACGCAATGACTGACCAGGAAAGACAACAGATGCGGGATGAAATCGAAAATCGGTGGAATTCTTTAAGCGGTTCTGAAAAAGAAGAAGTGCTCAAACAAATTGAAAAGCAGATGCAGGATGAAGCTAATGACTACATGGCTCAGGCATCCCGCGCTCAGCAGGGCAAACAACGAACTTCACCTAATCCGATGATGCCCGATAGTGATGCCTCCGGTGAGGGCCCTCGGTTGCCGCAGCAGGGTAACGGCAATGACGATCTTGAACGCATGAACCGGATGGCACAGCAACTTAACCGCATGGCCGAGCGTATGCGTAAAAAAGCCGAAGACTTGCAAAACCAGGCCAAAGGCAGCTCGGGCAATGTAGATTCATTATCAGATAAAGCAGATGATATTGATCATAATATCGGCGGAGCGGATATGTCCGGCGCGGGAAAAGATCTGGTAAAAACCGCGAAAGATACAGCGGATGGATTTGGATCACTGAAAAATCAGACAGATAAATTCAAGAAGCGCGCCGATTCATTGAATAATGCCGCAAAAGGGGCAAAAGGCACAAAGAGTTCTGATGCTATGAGAAGAAGCGCGGAATCTTTGAATAACACTGCCGGTGTTATGGATAATGTCGCCGGGCGTGCTGAAAAAGCAGCTAAAGAAGCGCTTGATGAAGCCAAAGAAGCAACGAAGATGATCTCTCAAAAGGGGAGCAAAAATATTGATCAAATAAGAGATAAGGCGAACAATATTTCTAAGAAAGCAGATAAACTGGCTGATTATGCTAAAGAGCTTGCTGATAAAGCTCATAAGGCAGGCAATGAGGCGCAGCAGAGTCAGAATATAGCATCGCAGATGGAAGCAGAGACAGCCGGTGAGCAAAAAGGAAAACCGGATCAAGGTAAGCAAAACGGCCAAAAGCCTGCACCGGAAAACTGGAACTGGGATGAATCAAAGCCGCAGAAGTTTGACTCGGGAGATGGACAAGATGGCCAGGACCAAGGCAAAACCGGCAAACCGGATTCAAAAGAAGGCAAGGATTCAAAGGGTAAATCAGAGGGCCAAAGCAAAACCGGCAAACCGGATGCCGCAGAGGGTAAGGATCCAAAGGGTAATTCAGATCAAGATCAAGCAAGAGGTAGATCAAAAGCGCAAGACACTCAAACAGGCGGCGCGAAGAACCAACCGGGTAAGCATTCTGATGAATTGCCGGAATCCCCTCAGGATATAGACAGAGAAGGAGAAGTTGCCTTGCAAGGCATTGATAAACTTGCTAAGCAGTTTAAAGATGATAATAAACCGGATGCGGATGAATTTGATTTATCTAAATATGATAAAAAAGATTTAAAAGGCAGCTCAAAAGATCAGCATCCAAGGCCTTCTCAACAAAAAAATAATCAACAACCGACAGAAGAGGAAAAAGCAGATCTTAAAAAACATAATAAAAAGATGAATAAACTGCGCGCGGAAAAATTTTTAAAACGCACAGGTATTACTGTTGATCAGCACAAATGGTATCAGGATGTTAAACGATATATGATGGCGCAGACAAGCAATATTGAAAAAGAATTACAAAAGATTCTTGTGCCCGGCGGAGGCAATGAATTTTTGTATCATCGCAGTTATGGGGAATTGGATGATGATGCTTTGGCAGAAATTCCGGCGGGCAGGCGAAAAATTTTTAAACAGCAGATGATGCCTAAAAAGAAAAAGGTTATTATTTGTCTTTTAGTCGATATTAGCTCCAGTACATTTTCTAATGAAGGAGAGAGTCTTGAAGATTCTATTCTTTTTAGAGAAGCGCTTACAGCGCTGGCTTTTCAGGAGGCTTTGAAAAAATTTGAAAATAGAAGCGATGTTGAGCTTCAATTTGAGATCGCGGCATACAATGAGTATTCATATCATAGATTAAAGGATTACAAGGATAAGCTTACGATTAAAAGGGCTTTTGATGTAATAAAAAATATTTTGTCTATAACGGATGGTTCAGGGGGTACTTCTGATTATCAGGCGCTTAAAGATGCTATTAAAAGAATGCGCGCGACTTCGCTGGGCAAGGATCCGGAAGCTAAGAAAATCATACTAAACATGACTGATGGTAATGCCGGTTCCAATTCAGAAGCGATTCAAAAGCTTTACATTGAGAACAAAGATATGCGTATCCTTTCCTTTGGTATTGCCGAGGCTGAAGAAGTGGCAAAGTCTATAGCTGTTTCTTATGGAACGCGCTTTGGCATAGCTATCTCGGATATTAAGAATGTCGCGAAAGTGGTGATGAAACACCTGAGGCTTGAACTGCGTAAACCGGTAACAAAGTATAATCTGGGGACAATAGCCGCGAATGTATTATTGTTTGGAATGCCTGCGCTTGCGGCTTTAACAATGAAAACTTTGCATGGAATTACGCTTAATCTATTAGGAAAAGCCGTGGTTTTACCGATGGAAGAACCGGTATATGAGGGTTCTAAATTTCTGATCGTGCGTGAAAACGGCAAGGAGTATCTGGTTTATCGCGATCCGGATACAGGAGAAGAAAAGATAAAAATCGAGCGCGGAGCGCATAATAATAAACTGGTTCCGGATATTGAATGGAATCAGGCATTTGAAAACGAGCAGAATATCGGGACTTTAATCCACATGTTGCAGATCCTATACGCGGAAGACGGGCAAAAAGACGATGTTATGCGTAATTTGCTTTTAGTTGGTGAGGCTGGTACAGGCAAGGACGTGTTGGCAGAATATGCGGTAAAACTTTTAAACCGTAATCGCCGCGTGTTGTCTATTCATAAACGTACTGATAAGAATCAACTGGTAGCCAGAAGGATATTCTTTAC
>JAGLQQ010000149.1 GCA_023136735.1 Candidatus Omnitrophota bacterium
ACCTTTGAATAAACTTTAGCCGCGCCAAGCGGCTTGAGCATATACTTTTTTATCCGCGCTTATCCAATCTTCCTTTTTACTTGTGACCGCGTTTATCTGCGTCCACCCCATTAGATAGAACAAAGCTATCATCTAACGGGGTAAATCTGCGGTTAATTTATTCTCTCGACAACGTATTCCTACTTTTTCCGCTAGGATTTTTGGCGGATCCGCCATGCTCTGTGGAGGAACCTTTTCCCTAGTTTTCGCACGGAACCATGAGCAGAGTCGAAGGGTTACTTTTTACTTATAATTAGTAATTCATAATTCATAATTCGTAACTATTTTCGTCATTCGTAACTTATAATTAGTAACTCATAATTAGTAACATAATCTATTGCTTCTTTAACCGGAGTATCTGTATTTCGCCGTTCTCCATCAGGATTACCTGGTTTTGTTCAATGTCAACAACGGTCTTGCCGAAAATCAGGTCGCCGATTTTTACGACTTTTGAATTTATAATTGCTGATGGGACACGCATGTCCCATAAGATACCTTTTAGATTCAGCTTGATATCAGGTTTTCTTGTTGGCTCAGGCGTCTTTACAATATTACTGTCCATTGAAGCCAGGAATGGATCTCGTACTGTAGGTTTTTTGAACAATTCGGCTGTTTCTTTAATTGTCTGCTTTATTCTTTCTGAGGCACTGGGTGATGGATTAGTAATCGATTTAGGTATCGTCGGCTTAATGATATTATCATCCTGCTTTAATTTCTCTGTCCAGCAATGAAGATAATAAAGTACTGACACTGATAAAACAAAAAAGACTATGAGCAAAACAGCCTTTTCTTTATTTGAAAAGCTTTTTGCCGCTATTTTATTGATTAAGTTTTTGAATTTTCCTGTTTTCTGTATCATTTTTAATTAAATAAAATATACAAGTTTAAGTTAATTTTTAAAAGAGGACGTTCTCGAATGCTTATATTTAAGCTTTCTAAAAATATAGGATAAGGCTCCAGTTCCTTTAGAAATTCAATCAGATTTGTATAACGTGAACTGATATCCATGGAAAGTGACATGCATTGGTATCCTTCCCTATTAGTGAAATCTTTTGGTGTAAGGCTTTTGATGTCAAAGCCGGATTTATAAGCCAGACGGGTTATTTTCTCAAGCATGCTGGAATATTCAGCTTTCCGGGGAAGCTTGCTTTCCTGTTTATTTAAATCTTTAATGATTTTTCTCTTTTTTCCCTCTATCTTTTCTAGGATTTGTGATTCAGTATCTATTTTGGGATATTCGATAGTTTTAATTATCGAAATTGTATCCTGTAGTTCAAGCAATCTGTCTTCAATCTCGGCTATTTGCTTAGCATGAGGCTTGTAGGCATGGTCATAGTAAAAACCTAACAGCATAAGTATAATTCCAATTGCCGCTGCTATTTTATATTTTGTTTGTATCTGTGGTAGATTTATTTTTGGTAATTCCATATTATATCTTGCCTATTTTAAGTCTGAAATTAATTATTGTCGACTCACCCGCGGAGATTTCTCCCACAGATTCAAGCTTTACTGAGTTGAAATAAGTCAGCGATTCGAGTTTTCTAACAAGCTCAATGATTAGAATATTACTTTGACCAGCTCCGATAATAACTATTGATTTTTTTGCTTCATCCATGGCAATTGAATCAATCCAGACACCTTCGGGAATCACAGAGCTTATACCCTCAAGTATCTTAATCCAAGATTTTTGTGAAACTGGTATGGAATTAAGAAATTTAATCTTTTTTTCAAGTGATTGTTGGTTTTTCCAGACGCTTATGATGTCATTTCTGGCTTTTTCTTTATGAACGAGCAGCTTTTCCTTATTTATGACATTTATATACAAAAACACTAATACCCCGATAATGACCAAGGGAATCATTTTTAAAAGATTCTTTTTGAATTTGGCTTTTTTGTCCTTGCGGAATTCATCAGGCAGAAGGTTTACGCGTTTTGGAATGCCGCTGTTTATAGCAGCACCTATGGCGATTGAAAAAAAATTTGAAAAATCATCTAAATTCGCGAAGGATTTAGTATCGAATAATAATCCGTTAAACGGAGCTCCGATCTCAACAAAAAGCCCGAGCTCTTCACTCAGGAATTTATCAAGGTTGGTTAGCTTTGAAAGACCTCCGTAGATGACTACTCTGTCTATGTGTTCAATATGGAATTGGGCCTTATAATAGCCGAATGATCTGTCGATTTGATCTACAATCTGCTTTAGTGCCGCGGATATTTTTTCATACTCAGGTGTTTGAACATTCAGACCGTACTTATCAAGCAGCTCTTTTACTTTCTTTGGAGCCATATTCAGCTCTTTTCCCAGAGCAGCGGTTATTGTCTCTCCCCCAAAGAAAATTTCACGGTTAAAACGCAATATATTATTACTGAAAATATTTATTGTGGAAGTTTTTGCCCCCAGATTAAGTAAGGCGATAGTGTTATCTTGCTTCCACTGGTTTGATTTCTGGAAAACATTCCAGAGACAGAAACTATGAATATTTATCGATTCAATAGTTAATTTGTTTTGCTGATAAATCCGCATATGCTTTTTGATTTCTTCCGTCTTTGCCGCGACGACCTCTATCTCCAGGTTCTTAGCTCCCGAATGAATTGTCTCTCCCCCGATTAGAAAATCAAAAGTCGCGGTATCAATAGGAAAATTAATGTTTTGTTCCATTTCCCATTTTACCGACCCCTTTAACTCTTCATCAGGCATAGCAGGTAAACTGATAGGCTTTATTTTTAATGATGGTGTGTTTATGATCGTGCAGACTTTTTTTGCTCTGGTCTTTACCTGAGATAAAGCTTCTTTTAAGCTTAAAGATATCCGTTGATTAGTTTCTTCATTAGTCTCATTTTGCGGAGGAGGAGGAATTTCTGAAAGCCCAATACCGACCAAACGCGTTCCCACAGGAGCTTCTTTAACAACAGCCACCTTTATAAGCGTAGAGCCGATATCAATGCCCATAAGCTTTTGACCAGGTTCAAAAAGATTGATTTCCTGATCAAGCTGAGATGTTATTTGCTTTATATTAGGTGCCATCTTTCCCCGTAAGTTTTTTGGTTCTTTCCTGTTTAAACTGACAGAAAGAACTTGATTCCACCGATTAATACAGGATTACATAGATTCGTTCTTTGTCGAATATATACAATTGCTGTGATTCAATCTATGGTGTAACCATTTTTGCCAAGCCTGTAGTGGAAAAAATGGTTATATCAATTAAATCCGTTGACTTGTTCCCCTTTATCCTAATCAACGACGATGGGACTGCTTCCCCGCTCGGCCTGAAAGTTGCATCTGTTGCCTGAGTAATGTCATTAACAAGTGCTACAGTAGAAAGCGTTTGTCTATAGGCGTTGGTCGCGGCATCATGCTCATCGATTTTGTAGGAGTTAGCACTGATATCAAATGTAAACTTATAATTGTTGTGATCGATTATCGCTAACTGTCTATACCAACGCAGGTCAGAGAGAAGCTTCCATGCGTCCTTTTTAAGTCGTGAATATTCTAAAAAAGGCTTAAAAACAGGTACTGAGAGAAACATGACCACTCCCATTATACCGAGAACTATAAGAAGCTCTATTAAAGTTATGCCCTTTTTTTTCCGAAATCCGTACTGATTAAATTTTATTTCAAATTTGTTTAACATATTATCTTGATTAATTTTAGCATTTTAGAGGGGTACAGTCAAGAAAAGTTTGGGGGATTGGGGAGGGAAATGGGGTGTAGGGATTGGGGTGTAGTAAAAGTCACAAGGACACAAGACACAGGTCACAGGTTAAAAAAATACGGGTTAATTCGCTAACTGGCAACTGGCCAACTCGTCACCGCATTTCAAATATTCGCCTTTTCCAGCTTTTCCTGCTTCTAGCCGTTACCGTTGCCTTT
>JAGLQQ010000015.1 GCA_023136735.1 Candidatus Omnitrophota bacterium
TATGGGTGTAAACCCATAGACCTTCACTATTATTACTATAGAGCATAAAAAGCTTAAAAAGTTTAAAAGTGTTTATATTGACATTTCATGAATAAGCATATAGAATAAAGAAGATATTTTTTTATTTTGAACAAAATTGAAAATGGTGAGTATTATGAGAAGAAAGATAAAAATTGGTTTGCCTAAAGGAAGTTTACAGGAAGCTACATTACGTATGCTGAAAAAAGCTGGATTTTCAGTTGCTGTTTCTAGTCGATCGTATTTTCCAACTGTAGATGATCCAGAAATCGAAGCAGTTTTTTTAAGGGCTCAAGAATTGCCGCGTTATGTTGAAAACGGAGTTTTGGATTGCGGGATTACCGGTAAAGATTGGATATTGGAAAACAATGCTAAAGTTATTACTGTAACTGATATGGTGTATGCAAAGCAAAGTCTTACGCCTGTTCGTTGGGTGCTTGCTGTTCCAGAAGCTTCAAAAATTAATTCTGTGAAGGGGTTGAAGGGCAAGCGTATTGCTACAGAACTTGTAAACGTTACAAAAAAGTACTTGAAAAACAATAAAGTTAAAGCTGATGTAGAGTTTAGCTGGGGCGCAACTGAGGCAAAAGTACCTGAATTAGTTGATGCGATTGTTGAGCTTACCGAGACAGGTTCAAGTTTGCGTGCGAATAACCTTAAGATTATTGATACAATTTGCGAGTCTACTACGCAGCTTATTGCCAATCGGAATTTATGGAATAATAAGTGGAAAAAAGATAAGATTAATAATATCGCTTTACTGCTTAAAGGAGCAATTGCGGCTGAAGGTACCGTTGGGCTTAAGTTTAATATACAGGAGGGAAATATTGAGAAAGTTTTGGCTCTAGTTCCATCTATGAAAAATCCCACTGTATCTCACTTAACTAGAAAGGGCTGGTTTGCTCTGGAGATTATTGCCCAGGAAAAAATTGTCAGGGAATTGATCTTAAAATTAAAAAAAGCCGGAGCAGAGGCAATTATTGAATATAACTTAACAAAAGTAATACCATAATTAATATTTTAAAAATTTGGCGGAGATACCGCCCGGAGCTAAAGATGCTAGTTATTTGCCAGCTTTGATTTGAAGGAGGAATTTGTATGCCGTGTGGTAAAAAAAGAAAACGAAAAAAAATATCTACTCACAAGAGAAAAAAAAGATTGCGCAGAGACAGACATAAAAAGAAAAACTCATAAAAGGCAATAATTTTAATGAAATATAATGCGGGATATTCCTTCAAGCTGGTGGTGGTAATTATATTATTATCTGTTGCTATTAATGGTTGTGCTGGTAGAAAAGCAACTTTTAAGAAGAGCATTGTAAGTATAAAAAACAGCCAACTGAAAAGGGAACTGCTATCGAAGAATTTGCTCTCAAAAGCCTACGCACATTATTTGCGTGGGCTTTTATATGAAAAGCAGAATAAGGTTGCTGAGGCAATCAGAGAATATAACCGTGCTGCTAATTACGATAAAAACTCTCCGGCGATTCAGATAAAACTGGGGACAGCGTATTTTAAAAAAGGGGATTTCAATAGTTCGATTGTGCAGTTGAAAAAAGTCTTGGAGATTGAGCCGGAAAATATAAAAGTAAGACTTCTTCTGGGAGTTATTTATACCGCTCTAGGTAATTTTAGTGAGGCGACGATTTTATATGAAGAGGTTATTAGACTCGAACCAGAGAATGCGCAGGCTAAGCTGAGCATCGCTGATTTGTATGTGCTTGCCCAGAAAATTGATGAAGCCATTATTGTTTATGAGGAATTATCCAGCAAGAATATCCCATTGCCTTATGTCTATTTTAACTTAGGCATGCTTTATACCCAGATTAATAAATACGAAAAGGCTTTGCAGAACCTCAAGAAAACATTAACCCTTGAACCTAATTATTTGGAAGCGTATCTGGGGCTTGGACTAGTTTATGAATTAAAGAATGAAATTGAAAAATCTCAGCAGGCATATGAAAAAGCGGTTAATCTTAAACCGAAAAGTGCACTTGCCTATTTTCGTTTAGGGCAGATGTATGTTACGCGTGATATGTTTGATCTGGCACTTGTTCAGTTTAAAAAGGTTTTGGATATAAATCCGCGTGTTATCGATGCATATTTTGAGATTGCGCATATTTATTTAAAACAGAATAAATACGAAGAGGCGATCCGGATTTTGGGAAGTGTTGAACCGCTCTTAAAAAATAAATCACGTTTATTCCTATTGATGGGGCTGGCTTACGGATTGAAGGATGATTTTCAAAAGGCTGAGGAATATTACAATAAAACCATTGAGCTGACACCTAAAGATGATTTAGTTTACTTTTATCTTGGAGCTATGTATGAAAAACAGGGAAAAAAGGAGTTGGCAAAAGCGCAGTTTGTGAAAACTCTTGAGATTAACCCGATTAATGCCGATGCGTGCAATTATCTGGGGTATTTATATGCAGAAGATGGAGTCAATCTAAAAGAGGCAGAAGTTTTGATAAAAAAAGCGCTTGAAGTAGAGCCGGATAACGGTGCGTATCTTGATTCTATGGGGTGGGTATATTTTAAGCAGGGTGAGTTGGACCAAGCTTTGAAATTTTTAAAAAAGGCTATTGAAGTTTTGGATACAGATCCGGTTATACATGAGCATTTGGGCGATACATACTTAAAAAAAGGATTGGAGAATGATGCGCGTAAACATTGGAAGAAATCCTTAAAGATTGACCCTGGCCAGAGATCAGTCCAGGAAAAACTAGACGCGATTAATATGAGTACGGGTGCACGCAGTAATACTAAATGATAAGGACAAAAAGGAGGATTTATGATTCCGTTGGGTAGAAAGCTTAAAATTTTCTTTGAAGACCATTGGATAGTCGTGGTATCTGTATTTGTTGCGATTCTGCTTATTGTCTTATCCAGTATCGGCATGTCACAACTTGAATCATATGCGAGAATAACTGCTCTGGCTAATATGCCTTTGTGGATATTGGTTATGCTTATAAGCGGTTGTATCACTGCTTTTATCTATGTTTCTGTTATGTTTGGTTATATGGGAAAAATGAAACAGTCCAAGGTTGATCCAACTAAGGTGGATGTTAAATTTTCTGATGTTATTGGGATTGACCAGGCGGTTGAGGAAGCAAGGGAAGTAACTCAGCTGCTTTTAGACCGATCACGTCTTAAAAATATAGGGGCTCAGTTTGTTAAAGGGATTCTTATGGTAGGACCCCCAGGCTGTGGAAAAACCTACTTGGCAAAAGCCATTGCTTCGGAAACTGGTGTTCCTTTTTTGAGTATATCCGGTTCTGAGTTTGTGGAGATGTTTGTTGGGGTCGGGGCGAGCAGGGTAAGAAAGCTATTCAAAAATGCCAGAAGGATGGCCTATTCCCATGGCGGCTGCATAATATTCATTGATGAAATCGATGCTGTCGGCCGTGTGCGTTCTTTTAGTATGGGCGGAGGACAGGAAACAAACAATACTCTCAACCAGCTCTTAGTTGAGCTTGATGGTGTAACTGGAAGTGCTAATGTTGTTATTATCGGAGCAACTAATGCTGTTGAGGGGAGTCTTGATCCGGCTTTGATGCGTCCCGGGCGATTTGACCGAAAGATTTATTTTAATCTGCCGGATGTTGAACAGAGAGCCCAGATTTTCAGCTATTATCTAAAAAAGGTTAAGAGTGATCCGAATCTGGATGTGGGGGTGCTTGCTCGTAAAGCAATCGGTAAAACACCGGCTGACATTGAAAATATTGTAAGAGAAGCAGCCTTATTGGCTGCTCGATATAAAAAGGATCAGATATCCCATAAAGAACTAAGTGAAGCCATGGAGCGTATCGATTTAGGTCTTAAGCATCGCATGAAAATGCTACCACTTGAGAGAGAAATGACTGCTTATCACGAAGCAGGACATCTTATTGTTACATTTTTTCTGCATCCATATAATGATGTTTTTAAGGCCTCAATTATACCAAGACGCGGCTCTTTAGGCGTAGTTCATTCTCAGCCCCGAGATGAATGGATTGGTAAGAGTATAGAAGCTCTTTTGGCTGATATTAAGACTAGTTTGGCAGGTTATGCCGCGGAAAGGATAAAGTATAATACTTCCACCAGCGGTGTTTCTTCTGATTTTAAGAAAGCAATGCAGCTTGCTCATGTAATGGTCTGGAGTTTAGGGATGGGCGTGTCTGGACATGTCGGGGATTATGCGATAATTCCCCCTGACCAGCTCTCGGATTCAATAAAACAGCGTTTAAATGAAGAGTCAAATCTGATACTCAAAAAATGTTTGAAAGAGGTTGAAAATCTGCTTAAAAAAGAGCGAGTGATTTTGGATAGATTTGCAAAAGAGTTAGTTGAAAAAGAAGAACTAGAGTATGATGATATTGAAGAAATATTTAAAGAATATGGTAAAGAGCCGGCAGCGCCGTTTGGTTCGTAATTTATTTTTAACAGGCATATGTGTAAGTCTTATTTGCGGCGGATGTTCACCAACTTATCCAAAGGAGAAACTTGCCGAGACTCTGGTAGATGTCTGTGAAAAAGAGTATAATGTCCAGATCCAGGCAAAACTTATCGGCAAAACCATTATTATATTTATTCCGCTTGATGAGCTTTTTGATCTTAAACTGGACATATTGCCTGAGGCGGTTGAAAAAATCGAAGACGTTATATTAACCACTTCTAGGGCGATTTTCAGCACAGATGCCCAAGTGGATTTTTATATGATTATTGCAGGTGATGTAAAGACTACCGCGGCAGAGGTATTGCTGGTAAGGTATATGGATGATGTATATAAGTTTATGCATGGCTGGATAAAGAGAGAAGATTATTCTAGGAGAATACTCTGGCAGATAAATTTTAACCCGAAGCTGCTTAAAAGCTCTTTCTATGATTTTGACGTTGAAGAAATAACCTTGCCCGGATTTTTGGCGTCTCAAATTGGACAGAGATTAAATAAAATTTTTGCCTCAACAGTTGTGCATAAAATAAAAATAAATTCTGAATTTGATCCTGAGACTAAACGGTTTTTCTTCTCTGTTGTTTCAGCAGATAATACTAGATTTGAAAAAATATATTTGCCTATAATAGCAAATATCGCTGATGAGGTTTTGATGGAATACAAGTTTGAGGATTTTAGTGAGATAATTATTAGGAATGAACTATTGAGAAACTTTATTGTAATTACAAAAAATGACAGGGAAGAATATCGTAGGGTTGACATTGATGAGCTGTTGACTCTACCTTTTTTTAATTGATATAGGCACTGCTTTAAAACGCACATCTGCGGCGTTAAACGCTCACTTACTTGTGCGGCGTACGATAAGTACGCCTCCACGTTTGTTTGCTAATGCCTTGCATCTGCACATTTTAAAACAGCGCTATATATAGTAAGTAAAGGAGCGGATAAGGTGAACGAAAAGGACTTAACAAAAAAAGCGGGCCAAATGAGAAGATATATCATCAGGATGCTTGAAATCGCCGGTTCTGGGCACCCGGGAGGATCATTATCATCAACAGATCTCTTAACTTGTTTGTTTTTTAATGTTCTGCGCCATAATCCCAAGGAGCCTAAATGGCCTGATCGGGATCGATTCCATTTGTCAAAAGGACACTGCTGTCCTATATTGTATGCACTATTGGCTGATTTTGAGTATTTTCCTAAAAAAGAGCTGGAATCATTGCGTACTTTAGGAGCCTTGCTGCAGGGACATCCCGATCCTAAAATTCCAGGGATTGATGTTGCTAGCGGGTCGTTGGGGCAGGGACTTTCTGTATCAATGGGCATGGCGCTTGCAGGAAAAATGGATAAGAAAGATTATAGGGTTTATTGTCTTTTGGGTGATGGAGAAATCCAAGAAGGGAATGTGTGGGAGGCGGCAATGGCTTGCGCTCACTTTAAATGTGATAATCTTTGTGCGATATTAGATTGTAATGGATTCCAAATAGACGGTCGGACTGAGGATGTAATGAATCTTGAACCGATAGCAGATAAGTGGAAGGCTTTTGGCTGGGAGGTTATTGAGATTGATGGACATAATATAAGTGAAATTCTTAAAGCCTATGAGCTTGCAAAAGAAATTAAAAATAAACCGACAATTATAATTGCGAAAACAATAAAAGGCAAGGATGTTTCATTTATGGAAAATGTAGTTGATTTTCATGGCCGAGCACCTACTCAAGAGGAAGCGGTTATTGCGATGAAGGAGTTATCAGATGAGTAGTGAGATGATGTATCAAAGGGATGTGTATGGTAAAACCTTGGTAGAGTTGGGAAAAGAGGATGAAAGTATCGTTGTTTTAGACGCGGATTTATCCGGTTCGACAAGAACCTCATTTTTTAGTCGGGAATTTCCGGAAAGATTTTTTAATTTCGGAGTTGCTGAACAAAATATGATAGCAACTTCATCGGGACTGGCTAGCTGCGGTAAAACGGTATTTGCTTCAACATTCGCTATGTTTGCTACTGGCAGGGCTTGGGATCAGTTGAGGAATTCAGTATGCTATAGTAATCTGAATGTTAAACTTGTAGCCACTCATGCTGGTATTACTGTTGGACCTGACGGCGCTACTCACCAGGCTTTAGAGGATATTGCCATAATGCGTGTTATTCCGAATATGACTGTTATCGTGCCTTGTGACGGTCCGCAGACAAAAGACGCTATAAAAGCAGCCGCAATTATAAAGGGCCCTGTTTATGTGCGGCTTGGTAGAGTGAAGGTTTCGACAATAGAGGGATTGGGAAAGTTTGAGATTGGGGTAGCAAATGTTTTGAAACAAGGTAAGGATATAGCTATATTTGCCTGCGGGATTATGACTGAGCAGGCTTTAATTGCCTCCAAAGAACTTGCAAAATCCCAGATAGAATGTTCGGTTATAAATATGCATACTATTAAACCTCTTGATACTGATATTATTGATAAAATTTCTATGCAAGTGAACTCTATAGTTATTTGTGAAGAACATTCGGTTATAGGCGGTTTAGGTTGTGCTATTGAAGAAATACTTGCCAAAAAGGGGCTGGGGATTAAAGTTGCCAGAGTTGGAGTTAATAACAGATTCGGACAATCAGGAAATTCAAAAGATTTGTTAAAAGAGTATAATCTCCAGGCTGTTGATATTATTGAAGCTGCAAAAAAAATACACAATAAATCATAAAGGTAAAGATTTATGATGAAACGTCTTGCTCCGGCTAAGATTAATTTATTTCTAGAAGTCGACAGTAAAAGAAAAGATGGGTATCATAATATAACAACTCTGTTTCTGAAAGTTGGGCTTTATGACAGACTTTCTTTTAAAGAGACAGATAGTGGTATAAAGCTTATCTGTAAGCATTCTTTAATGCCTGATGACCCAAAGAAGAATTTAGTTTATCGGGCAGCCAGCCTTTTGCATAAAAGACTAAGCAATGATAAAGGCATTGAAATTCATTTAGAAAAAAATATCCCTATAGGAGCAGGCTTAGGGGGCGGCTCAAGTGATGCTGCAGTCACTTTGCTTGCACTTAACGATATCTGGGAATTAGGGTTATCAACAAAAGAACTTTGTACTGTTGGTAGAAAACTTGGTGCAGATGTTCCCTTGTTTTTATTACCGGATGCGGCAGTACTGGCTAAAGGCATTGGAGATAGGTTAAAACCTCAAAAAGTGGATAAAAAGTTCTGGATTGTACTCATAAATCCCGGGATTTTTGTCTCGACAAAGGATATTTATGAGGCTATACCAGTAAGCTTGACAAAGACGGGCATTGATGTTAAACTGCTCATTCATGCATTGAAAAATGCGGATATAGATTTAATTGGAAAGACATTGTTCAATAGACTTGAGGCAGTTGCTTTTAAGAGACATAAATTATTAGCTAGTGTTAAACAGAAAGTATCCGCCCTTGGCGTGAGGGCGGTTTTAATGTCTGGAAGTGGTTCGGTGATCTTTGGAATTTTGCGAAAAAGAGGGGAGGCTGTAGGCATCAAGAGTGGACTTCAGGGCATTCATGATGTAATGGTGGTGAAAAGTCTATAACCGCAAACATCTTGGAAAGGAGTAGTGATTCGAAGATGGACGTTACAGAGGTAAGAGTATTTTTGCGTAATAAAGATAGCAATAAAAAGTTAAAAGCATATGTCACCGTAACTTTCGATAATTGTTTTGTTGTTAGGGACGTAAAAGTTATCGAAGGAAGCAAAGGTTTATTTGTTGCCATGCCTTCATCTAAAATGAAGATTACATGCTCTGGATGCGGACACCGTAATGTGGTACGTAGCAAATTTTGTAATCAATGCGGAACTACAGTTGAAGTGGTCTCAAAGCCAACAGCCGCACCTGAGGAAGCGCGGCAGACTGAACACAAGGATATAGCTCATCCAATTACGCCGGAATGTAGAGAGTATATCCAAAAGATGGTTCTCCAGGCATATGAAGAAGAGGCATCAAAGGTTCATCAATCCAATGCTAGCGAAAAAGTAGAGCAGGATTCCTTCTTAGGAGATGGAACCATAGCTGCTTAGAATTTAAAATAAGACACGTTTTGCCCGGTAGTGTAATCGGCAACACCCGAGGTTTTGGATCTCGTTTTCCAGGTTCGAGTCCTGGCCGGGCAGCCACAAAATTTCGGATTAAGGCATAATGGCTAAACCTGAAATGACACTAAGAAAGTGGTGTTTTTAATGCAGCATGAAAATGTTGCCGGTTTATTGAAGACAATTCTTTTCTTGAAAGGCATAGATAAATTAAAAATCAATACTATTACTTTGATAATGTAATTTTTAAAATGGTGAAATTATGAAAAATATAAATGCTGTTATTTTAGCTGCTGGTGAGGGAACCCGCATGAATTCTAAAGTTCCTAAGATATTGCATAAGCTTGGATCAACGCCGATGCTTGGCCATGTGATGGAAAATGTGCAAGCCGCTGGAATTAAGAATATTTTTATTATTACCGGCTATAAGTCCGAAATGGTAGAAAAATATGTAGGTGATACTGCTAAATGTATACAGCAAAAGGAGCTTTTGGGTACAGCAGATGCTGTTTGGCAAATAAGAAACGAAGCAGTATTAAAGGGGAAAGACGCTCGGTTGCTAATTATTTATGGGGATACGCCGTTAATCCAGGCAGCTACGATTAAAGGGCTGATTAAAAAGCATTACAGCGAGTCTGTAACTGGTACATTATTGAGTGTAAATACAAAGGATCCGACTGGGTATGGCAGGATTGTGCGTACTGATGGCGGAAAGGTTGTTAAAATTGTTGAGGAGCATGAAGCAAGTGTATATGAGCGTGCTATCGAGGAAATTAACGTAGGCGTTTATGTTTTTGAGGTAAATAAGCTTTTTGAAGCAATTAAGAAAATCAGGCCTAATAATAGAAAAAAAGAATATTATCTAACTGATGTTGTTCAGGTTTTAAATAAGGACAATGAGTCAGTTAATGCTATGGAAATACAAAATCACAATGAAATGCTTGGCGTTAATTCCAGGTTTAGCTTAGCTCAGGCTTATGAAATTTTCAGGATGAGAATACTTGATAGGATTATTGCTTCAGGGGTTACGGTGCTTGATCCTAAAACTACTTTTATTGATGAAAAAGTAACTATTGGTAAAGATTCTATTATCTATCCCTTTACGGTAATCGAAAGAGATGTGGTTATTGGGGAAAATTGTTCGATCGGACCATTTGCTCGTATTCGTTCAAAATCTAAAGTTGCGAATGGGGCTGCTATAGGTAATTTTGTTGAACTGAACCGATCAGAGGCAGGTGAGAATTCACGTATAAAGCATCAAAGTTATATCGGAGATACTAAGATTGGTAAGTCGGTAAATGTAGGCGCGGGAACTATTGTTGCTAATTACGATGGAAAGAATAAGAATAAAACAATTATTAAAGACGGAGCTTTTATCGGTTCCGGTACTATTTTGGTTGCTCCGGTAGTGATGGGAAAAAATGCAGTTACAGGAGCTGGTGCTGTAGTTACAAAGAATAAAAATATTCCTGATAATACTGTGGTGGTTGGGATCCCAGCTAGAGTCTTAAGGAAAACTATAAAAGTGAAATCAAAAACAGATAAATAAATAGCTGAATACTAAAATTAAGAGGTTTAATTCAATGCAGGAAAAATTAATGATTTTCAGTGGCAACGCAAATCCTAAATTAGCTCAGGATATATGTAAAGATTTAGGGGTAACTCTGGGTGATGCATATGTAGGACGTTTTAGTGAAGGAGAGATACAGATAAAAGTAAACCAGAATGTAAGAGGAAAGGATGTTTTTGTAATTCAGCCTACGTGCCCTCCGACAAATGATAATTTAATGGAATTACTTATTCTTATGGATGCTCTTCGCAGGTCATCAGCAGGAAGGATTACTGCGGTTATTCCTTATTATGGATATGCCAGGCAGGACAGAAAAGACCAGCCCAGAGTGCCGATTACAGCGAAACTTGTAGCAAATTTATTGGCAAATGCCGGTGCAAGCAGAATCTTAACTATGGATTTGCATGCGGGGCAAATTCAGGGGTTTTTTGATATTCCAGTGGATCATTTGTTTGCCGCGCCTGTTTTGATTGAACATTTTAAAAAATTTAGCGGGGATGACTTGGTTGTTTTTTCTCCGGACGTTGGCGGAGTAAAAATGGCTAGAGCATTTGCCAAACGCCTTGATGCACCTTTGGGAATAGTTGACAAAAGGCGTATTGATGGACATAACGCGGAAGTAATGAATGTTCTCGGTGTTGTTAAAGGGAAAAAAGTAATTTTAATAGATGATATGTGTGCAACAGCGGGATCGTTAAGCGAAGCGGCTAATATTTTGAAGGAGAGAGGGGCAAAGGCTGTTTATGCAGGCATTACCCACGGAGTTTTTTCAGGCCCGGCTTTAGAGAGGATTGATAGGAGTGCTTTAAAGGAGATAGTAGTTACAGATACTATTCCTGTTAATAACGGAAAAACACATCCCAAAATAAAAGTGTTGAGTGTGGCCAATCTCTTAGGTGAGGCCATAAAACGTATTCATAACGAGGAATCAGTCAGTTCTTTGTTTGTATAATGATCCCGCCTTGGCGAGAGAATTATACCAGCCCTTTGGCTGAAGAATGTTGCAAGTATTTTTTAATTATTGCTGCAGAATTCTATGGGGCGTTAGCCCATAGATGAATGCCAATGATTATCCGCCAGTTTGTTAGGCGGATGTTACGCCGAAGGCGAAACGTGAAGATGCTAAGGGTGTAAACCTATAGAGCTTCACTAACAGTAAATGTTAATCAAGTAATAATTATGGAATCCAAGCCGTAAAAAGGGCTGGGTTCAATTCGCGCATATAATTTATGTCGGCTATGCCTCCATAAACTATGTGCTTATTGAAGGAGGAAAATAAGTGGAAAAAATAATATTAAATGTAAAGACAAGACTTGAAACCGGAACATTTGCAGCCAGGAAACTGAGGGCTCAGGGTATTGCTCCTGCTGTGATCTATTCAAAAAATGAAACGCCTGTTCATGTGAGTGTAGATCAAAGAGAGTTCATCAAATTTCTTCATAAACATGGTGAGACAGCAATTATATCGTTGAAGACAGAAGGGGAGAAGAAGGATGCCGCTGTAATCATCAAAGAGGTTCAATATGATACTATTAAATCAAGAATTATACACATAGATTTCCAGCGGATTAAGCTTGATGAAAAAATCCGTGTACATGTGCCGATTATAACCAAAGGCGATGCAGATGCTCCAGGGGTTAAAGAAGGTGGAAACCTTGAACATATTTTAAGAGAAGTAGAAGTCGAAGGTTTGCCTACGAATATTCCTAAGGAAATCGTCGTGGATGTCTCAAATATGAAAATCGGTGATGCGATACATATTAAGGAGTTGGTGTTTACCGGAGATATCGTAATATTAAACGATCCTGAACAGGTAGCTGTTTTGGTTAAGTTTGAATCAGAAGAAAAAGCGGAAGAAACAATAGCGGAAGAAGTATCAACTGCAGAACCTGAGGTAATAAAGAAAGGTAAGGCAGAAGAAGGAGAAGCAGCAGCTAAAAAATAACCTTATTTTTGGTTTACGGAGTTTTAGATCATTTTTAATGACTTGAAGCATGATAGCTGATGAGCGAAAATGAAGATAATTGTTGGATTAGGGAATCCTGGTCTTGGGTATAAAAATACTAAGCATAATGCTGGTTTTTGGGTTCTGGATAAAGTGGCCAGGCTTTTAAAGTCGACATTTAATAAACGTAAATTCAATGCCAAATGGGCTCAAGGCAAGTATAAAAACAGATCATTTATACTGGTTAAACCCTTGACATATATGAATCTCTGCGGTTGTACAGTTAGAAACTTCGCTGATTATTTTAAGGTAAAGTTTGAGGATATTTTAATTGTATATGATGATATAAACCTAAATCTTGGCAGTATCCGGCTTAAAGCCCAAGGCGGGGCTGGTGGTCACAATGGGATGCGTTCTATTATTGATATTCTTAATACAAGTGATTTTGCCCGGTTGCGGTTTGGTATAGACACTCAAAGAGCGCATAAAGATTTATCTAAGTATGTATTAAGTGCTTTTAAGTCAAAAGAAGATGTGAGAGTAAAAGATCAAACAGTGGACTTGGCGGCAGAAGCTGTTTTAGATTGGTTTAATAAAGATATAAATTTTGCTATGAACAGACACAATGAAAGAGGGAGGAAAATTTCTAATCATGAATAACTATGAAGCAGTCTTTATTTTTGGGGCTAACCTGGATAATGATGCACAGGAAAAGCTGGTTAATGAGATTAAGGAAGTAATCACCAAGAACAAGGGAGAGGTTGAAGATGTCCAAACATGGGGCAAACGAAAGTTTACCTTTTTGATCAACAAGCAGAGTGAGGGTATATACTATTTGGTTCTATTTAAATTGACTGCTGCTGCTGTTAAAAAGATAGAAGGTATTTTTAAACTTAATGATTCGATACTAAGGGTATTAATTATTAGGAGAGAATCAAAAGCGAGGAAAAATGGCTAATTTAAATAAAGTTTTACTTATGGGCAATTTAACCCGAGATCCTGAATTGCGGTATGCTCCTAATGGAACAGCAGTCACTACTTTTAGTATTGCTATCGGCAGAGTTTTTAATAGTCCAACTGGGGAGAAAAAAGAAGATGTGTGTTATGTTCGGGTAGTTTGCTGGGCAAAATTGGCTCAAATTTGCGGCGAGTATCTTTTTAAAGGTAGGCCTGTATTTATAGAAGGCAGGTTGCAGAGTCGTTCCTGGCAGGCACAGGACGGATCTAAGCGTAACACTATGGAAGTTGTTGCTCAGAATGTGCAATTTTTGGGTAAAGGCAAATCTACAGATCAGCAGATAAAGGAATCAAGAGTTGAGGCTTCGCAAGAAGACATGCCTGCGGGCTTTAATGGCCTTGATAATTTATCTCTTGAAGGTAAACAGGATGAACAAGTACCATTTTAACAACGATTATTTAAATTTAACGAGGAGTGATAGATAAATGAAAACTAAAGAAAGCAGCAAGGGGCCGAGAAAACCTAAGAAGAATTTTAAAAAAACCGGATTTTTCAAGAAAAGAGTATGTCGTTTTTGTGTAGATAAAGTTGATGCGATAGATTACAAAGAGATAAATCGCATGATAAAATTTGTCACAGAAAAAGGAAAAATCGTTCCTTCCAGAGTTAGCGGAACATGTGCCAAGCATCAAAGAAAACTTGCTCAGGCGATTAAAAGAGCTCGCTATCTTGCGTTATTACCGTATACTGCTGAATAAATCAAATCATCATGTTAAATCAAGTAAAAGCGTTAAAGGCTCAAGGCTATTTCAGCGTTTTTATTTTTATATTCACAGACAAAAACAGGAGTTAATGCAATGAAAGTAGTGTTGAAAGCAAAAGTAGATAAACTAGGAGTTATAGGTGATGTGGTTGAGGTAGCATCTGGTTATGCCCGCAATTGTCTGATTCCTCAGGGCAAAGCATTGGAAGCAAATAAGCGCAATCTTAAACTCTTTGAGGATTATAAACGCGCTGAACAAAAAAAACATGATCAAGAAAAGCAGCAGGCGCAGGAGATAGCTCTAAAGATTGAGCATGCATCATGCACCATTGTTATGCAGGCAAAGGATGATCAGCTTTATGGAGCAGTGACAAATGCGGATATTGCCAAAGCATTACAGCAGGAAGGTGTTCATGTGGATAAAAGAGATATTTTGTTAGAAGAGCCGATTAAGGCTTTAGGTGTATATCAGGTTCCTGTGAAATTGCATCCAGAAGTTAAACAGCAGGTTAAAGTATGGGTAGTAAAAGAATAAATAAAAGTAAGGAAACCTCGTATTCGTTAGAATCAACATTGATGGATAAGGTGCCTCCTCAAAACATTGAAGCAGAGATGGCTGTACTCGGTTCAATATTGCTGGATGAAGAAGCTATTTCTGATATTGTTGACTTGGTAGAGGAAAATTCTTTTTATAAAGACAGTCATAGGAAAATATTTGGAGCAATCCTATGTCTTTATAATGAAAGTAAACCAGTTGACTTGATTACATTAACTGATCAACTGCGAAAGGATAGTAATTTAGAGAGGGTAGGGGGAGCCAGCTATATAACTGAACTTGTCAATGTTGTGCCTACCTCAGGGGCTGTTTTACATCACGCCAAAATTGTTAAAGAAAAAGCTGTATTGCGAAATTTGATTTCTACTGCCACTAGTATTGTTAGTGAGGGATATGAGCCTGATCAGGATGTGGATGCTTTGCTTGATAGAGCGGAGAAGGAAATTTTCGAAATATCCGGATCTAAAATCAAGAGCGGTTTTGTTTCGGTTAAAGAGTTAATAAAGAACAGCATAGAAACAATTGAAAAATTATACCAAAGAAAGACGCAGGTAACTGGTATCCCCACTGGATTCCAAGATTTAGATGAGATGACAGCAGGGCTGCAGCCGGCTGACCTTATTATTGTTGCCGGACGCCCCTCAATGGGAAAAAGTGCTCTTATGTGTGGATTTGCTGAGCATGCGTCAGTTGTGGAAAAGATTCCTACAGCAATTTTTAGTTTGGAAATGTCCAAGGAGTCGCTGGTTCAAAGAGTTCTTTGCTCACATGCACGAGTAGATATGCAGGCGGTACGCACGGGATTCTTATCTCAGGAACACTGGGGAAAGCTGGTGAATGCCGCAGGGAAGATTTCACACGCGCCTCTTTTTATTGATGATACACCAGGCATGAATGTTTTAGAGATCAGAGCAAAATCGCGCCGTTTAAAAGCGCAATATAATATTGGGATGGTTATAGTGGATTATCTGCAGTTGATGCAGGCCGCAAGTACAAGAACTGAAAGCAGACAGCAGGAAATATCAGATATTTCCAGATCTTTGAAAGCTTTGGCACGCGAATTAAGGGTACCAGTTGTGGTTCTAAGTCAGCTTTCACGGGCCACAGAACAACGTGAAGGTTACAAGCCAAGGCTTTCTGATTTGAGAGACTCAGGTGCGATTGAACAGGATGCCGATGTGGTAATGCTGCTTTTTAGAGAAGAGTATTATAATCCTACAGAGGAGAATAGGGGTTTGGCTGATGTTATTATAGCTAAACAGAGAAATGGTCCGGTAGGTACTAAAAAATTAACTTTCTTGAAAGAATTTGCCAGGTTTGAAAGCTGCACACAAAGAGAAGAGTGATTTATGAAGATAAAAAAAATATTGATTTTTGCCGTAATATTGATTATTGGGTTTTCCGGGTTCCTGTACGCTCAAGGGGATAAGCGTAAGGTTATAGAAATTGAAGTCATTAATAATAAGGTGGTTTCCCAGCAAACTATTCTTTCTAAGCTGCAAACTAAACAAGATACAGAATATTCACCTGTTACTTTAAGCGATGATATAAAGCGTCTATATGCTACAGGGCTTTTTAGAGATGTAAGTGCTGATATTGTGGACGTGGATACGGGAGTGAAAGTAGTATTTAAAGTACAGGAAAAACCAGTTCTCGAGGAAATTAAATTTAAGGGTAATCGTAGAATTAAAATAAAAAAGCTTTTGAAGGAAATAAAGATTAAAAAGGAGGAAATATTCGATAAGTTTAAGCTTAAGGAAGATGTGGAAAATTTAAGAAAACTTTATGCTAAAAAAGGATATTCTCAAGCTGTCCTCAAATATGAGGTAGAGGAAAAAGATAACAGAGTAGTCGTTACCATAGATATTTTTGAAGGTCAAAGGATTCGGATCCGAAAGATAAGTTTTCAGGGTAGTGATTCTTATAGAGATAAAAGAATTCTCAAGCTAATTAAAACGAAGAAAAAGGGATGGTTTAATTCCGGATTTTTTAAAAATGATGTCTTAGCTGAAGATGAAGATAGAATAAGGGGCTTTTATCAATTTGAGGGTTTTATCGATGTGCAGGTTGATACAATTATAACTTACTCTGAGAAGAAACCCTGGATGTTTATTACTTTTGAGATTAAAGAAGGTAAACAATATAAAGTTGGCAATGTAGATCTTTACGGTAATAGTGTGTTTTCGAAAGAAAAATTAAAAGATGGATTTAAGCTATATGGAGGAGAGGTTTATAGTGAAGGAAAACTACGCTCTGATACAGCTAAGATTCAAAGTGATTATTTTGATGAAGGTTATATTGCGGCTTCTGTAAAGGCCGATACGGTTCTTAATTCTAAAACCGGTAATGTTGACATTAGCTATGGAGTTAGTGAGGGCAAAGTTGCTTATGTAGATAAGATTAACCTTAGCGGAAACACGCGGACAAAGGATGTGGTGCTGCGAAGAGAGATGAGATTATTTCCGGGAGATAGATATAATGGAGATAAATTAAGAAGAAGCCGCCAGAGAATTCAGAATTTAGGATTTTTTGAGGAAGTGAGTTTTGACACAAAAGAAGAACCGACAACTTTGCCGGATAAATATGACCTGGATGTTTTTGTAAAGGAAAGTAAAACTGGAGAGTTTAGTTTCGGAGCAGGATATAGCTCGATTGACCAGTTTATCGGCTTTGTTAATCTTACACAGAAAAATTTTGATCTTTTTAATTTTCCAGGATTTTCCGGTGCAGGACAGACACTTGCAATTAATATGGAAGTTGGTTCAGCGAGGAAGGATTATGAACTTAGTTTTGTCGAGCCCTGGTTTTTAGGATATCCCCTAAGTACAGGCTTTAGTGTTTATAGCCGTTCAAGGTACTGGGATAAATATGATGAAAAACGACAAGGTGGGAATATCTTTGTGGGCCGTGAATTAAGTGAATATTGGATGGGAAGATTGACCTATCGCTATGAAGGTGTTCGTCTTGGTGATATGGCCGAAGATACAAGTATTGATGTCGCACGAGAAGAGGGAAAGAATTTCATTAGCAGCTTAAGAACAACTCTAATTCATGATACTCGTGACAATAAGTTTAATCCGTCAAAAGGTTTTTACAGTACTCTGTCTTGTGAATATGCCGGAGGGATGCTGGAGGGTGATAAGGATTTCCTAAAGTACGAAACCTCAAACAATAAGTATTTTTCGATAGGGCAAAAAACAGTTCTGGAATTAGGTTTGCGCTTAGGAATGGTTGAAGCTTTTGATGATTCAGTATATGTCCCTGTTTATGAGCGTTTTTATGCTGGCGGTGCAAACACAATTAGGGGTTATAAAGAAAGGAGAGTTGGCCCTGAAGGTGAGTTTGGCGATCCTATCGGCGGCAGATTACGGGGGATATTTAATGCTGAATACATTTATCAGCTGACTCCGGGTCTAAAATGGGCATTCTTTTACGATAATGGAAATGTTTGGGCAACTCATGGTGATTTTGTATGGAACAACTTGAAGCTCCGCTCTAGTATAGGTACGGGAATCAGGGTTAAAACACCACTTGGCCCCATAAAACTCGATTATGGTTGGGCTCTGGATCCTAAAGAAGGGGATAATGCAGGTAGATTTCATTTCTCTATGAGCCAGCAATTTTAGGCTTAATTTAGGCGGTGAATACAATTGACAAATTTTTGTTGTGTGGTACAATGAAACAAATAATTAACTAATAAAGGGAGGTAAATATGAAAAAACTGATAATTTTAGTTGCTATATTGCTATCAATACTAGTTGTTCAAAATATTGCTTTTGCGGAAAGTTCTAAGATAGGATATGTTACTTTAGGGAAAATTTTTGAAGATTATCAGAAAGTTACTGATTCTAATAAGGAAATTGATGTCGTAAAAGAAGATATTAAAAAAGTTATTGAGGGAATAAACAAGCTTAAAGAGGGGTTTGACACTCTTAGCCCGGCTGCGCAAGAAGAAAGAAAAAATCAGGTACTTGCAAAGCAAGAAGAAATACGTAAACGTACATTTGAAGTTCGTAAGGATGAGGATCGGATACTTAGGGAGATATTGAAAGACATTGAAAATGTTTCTATGGAACTCAGAAAGAAGAAGAAGTTAACTTATATTATTGATGACAGACTCATTTTAGATGGACCTAAGGAAATGGATTTGACCGACGATGTTATTGAAATACTTAATGAGCGCTATAAAAAGTAGAAGTAAAAAGGGAAAGTAATGAAAAAGACTTTAAAAGAAATAGCACAACTTATCGATGGATCAGTAGTTGGCGATGAAAATGTCGAGATTCGTGGTGTATGCGGCATCAAAGAGGCGAAGCAGGGAGATATAACTTTTGTTGCTAATCCTAAGTATATTTCCTTAATGAATCATACCGAGGCTTCGGCTATTATTACATCGCCTGATATTAAAAAGGCGCCTAAGCCGCTTATTCTAACTGAGAATCCATCGCTTGCATTCGCAAAATTGCTTTCATTAGTTTTTCCGAATCCAACAGTTCGCTTTGAGGGAGTACATCCTACAGCTATTATTGGTAGAAATGTTATTTTTGGCGAAAACGTTTCTATCCAACCATATGTGGTTATTGAAGACAATTCTGAAATAGGCGATAATACCATGATTGGTTCAGGGGTTTTCATTGGCAATAATTCTAAAATTGGCAAGGATACGGTTATTTATCCTCAAGTTAGTATTAGAGAAAAAGTAGTCGTTGGAGACAGGGTTATTATCCATAGCGGAACAGTTATTGGAAGTGATGGTTTTGGTTTTGCAACAGTCAAGGGGCTTCATCACAAAATACCACAGATTGGGACTGTAATTATTGAAGATGATGTGGAGATTGGTTCTAATGTAACTATAGACCGGGCTCGTTTTGATAAAACATTGATAAAACACGGGACTAAAATTGATAATTTAGTTCAAATAGCGCACAATGTTGTTATTGGGGAGAACTCAATAGTTGTGGCGCAGACAGGTATTTCTGGAAGTACCATTATAGGGAAAAACGTTACCTTAGCAGGACAAACTGGTATCATTGGCCACATTACTATTGGTGATAATGCAGTAGTAGCTGCTCAGGCAGGGGTTACTAAATCTGTTCCAGCGAATACATGTGTTTCCGGTTATCCTGCCAAACCGCATAAGAAGGCTAAAAGGATTAATGCTTGTGTTCAAAAACTTCCTGATTTATACAAGTTGGTAAATAAATTAGAAGAAAAAATTACTGCTTTAGAGAATGCTTTAAAGGAAAAAAATGGTTGAAAACCAATGTACAATTAGTAAATCTGTCGGGCTTAGCGGCATAGGGTTACATACAGGTCAAAAAGTTAATGTAAAGTTTAAGCCCTCTGGAGAGGATCAGGGTATTGAATTTATAAGAACTGATCTTGAAGGTAAGCCTCGTATAAAAGCGCATATGTCTAATCTTATTGAAAGACCCCGCCGAACTTCTATAGGGATTCAGAATGTAGAAATTCATACAATTGAGCATGTGTTGGCTGCTTTAGCCGGATTAGGTATAGATAATATAGCTATTGAGATGGACGCAGAGGAATTGCCGGGTCTTGATGGCAGTGCCTTGCCTTTTCTGGAGCTTCTAAAAAAAGCAGGGGTTAAGGAACTGAATTCCCCTAGAAATTATTTTCAGCCCAAAGAGCCTCTATACATGGAAGAAGGTGATAGTTCTGTGATGATCCTTCCGGCTAATGATTTTCGTATTTCCTACACAATGAGTTATCCTAATTCCTTGCTTAAATCACAATATGCTTCTTTTGAGTTTAGTCCGGAATTATTTGAAAAAGAGCTGGCTCCTAGTCGTACTTTTTGCTTGCAAGAGGAAGCTGAAGAGCTTACTCGACAAGGCTTAGGTAAAGGAGCTAACTATGAAAATACTATTGTTGTCGGTGAGAAGGGGATAGTTCAGAATACACTTCGTTTTGAAGATGAATTTGTTCGACATAAGATATGCGATCTTATTGGTGACTTATATTTGTTGGGTCATCCGGTAAAGGGACATGTTATAGGCATCAAAAGCGGACATCCTTTAAATATTAAACTATTGAAAAAGATTAAACATCTGCATGATCGGCAGACTCAGGCAAGTATTATTGCCAGTTCAGAGGGTATTAGCAATGTAGCACCGCTTGATATCAATGAAATAAAAAGAATACTGCCCCATCGCTATCCATTCTTATTGGTAGATAGAATCCTTGAAATTAAAGAAGATAAATATGCTGTGGGGATTAAAAATGTAACCATAAACGAGCAATTTTTCCAGGGGCATTTTCCCGGACGGCCTGTAATGCCGGGAGTTTTGATAGTTGAGGCAATGGCCCAGGTTGTTGGAGTATTACTCTTAAGTAAGAGTGATAATTTAGGCAAGCGTGCTTATTTCATGAGTATGGATAAAGTTAAATTCAGGCGCATGGTATTACCGGGAGACCAGTTGCGTTTGGAGGTTTCTGTGCTAAAGCTTAGATCTAAAACCGGCCAAGTATATGGGCGAGCTATGGTCGAAAACAAGGTAGTTGCTGAAGCAGTATTGATGTTTTCTTTAGGCGATTGAGACCGTATTTTAGGGCCTAGATCCAAAGGGATATTTATGATATGTTTTTCCTGGTATCTAAGGTCTTTTTTATGTTTCAATTATCAGTATTAATGGTATAATAATATATGTCAGAAAAAAGCAAAATCCATCCAAATGCATTGGTGCATCCTAAGGCTCGGCTTGGACGTGGAGTCTGTATAGGTTCTAATACTGTTATTGAAGAACATGTAAGTATTGGGGCAAATACTATAGTTGGAAGCTCTTGTGTTATTGAAGGCTTTACTCAAATTGGTAAACGCTGTAAAATCCATACTGGAGCTGTAATCGGCAGCCCTCCTCAGGACTTAAAATATAAGGGAGAACGTACTAAAGTTATAATCGGGGATGATAATGTTATCCGAGAATATGTGACTATCAACCTTGGAACTGGGGATAAAGGTAAGACAGTGATTGGTAATAGTAACTTATTTATGGCTTACAGCCATGTGGCTCACGACTGTGTGATTGGTGATGCGGTAGTTATTGCCAATGCTGGAACTTTAGCCGGACATGTTAAGGTTGAGAGTAAAGCTATTATCGGGGGAATGTCTGCGGTTCATCAGTTTTCGCGTGTTGGAAAAATGGCGATTATCGGGGGCTGCTCAAAAATCATTCAGGATGTGCCGCCCTTTTCTATGGTTGACGGACATCCGGCAAAGGTTTACGGTACAAACAGTATTGGGCTTAAAAGAGATAAGATGTCGCCAAAGAGCATAGCACGCTTAAAGACAGCATTTAAGATTCTGTTTAAAATGAAATTATCAACATCTACGGCTTTAAAGAGAATTAAAAAAGAAATTCCAAAAGATTTGTATGTTACATACCTTTTGGAATTTGTTAAAAGTTCTAAACGAGGCGTATGTAAAGGTAATTGATAGTTTCTGTCGAAGTAAAAGTAGAGTAGAGAGCGACCTAACAATTTGCCTTTCTGCTCTTTGCTTTTTTAATTGAGAGTATTTTTACGGAGAATTTTCTCATGCAAACAATAGGGCTCATTGCCGGTAATGGATCTTATCCGCTTGTTTTTGCCAAAGCTGCAAAGCAAGCAGGAGTAAGAATTATTGCTGTAGCTATTAAAGAAGAGACTGATCCTAGTCTTAAAGATCATGTGGAAAAGATCTTCTGGATAAGCGTTGGACAGCTTAAAAAGCTTATTGAAATACTCAAGAGTGAAAAAATAGAAAAAGCAGTTATGGCTGGCCAAATAAAACATAAACTGCTTTTTAGCGATATTATACTAGATAGTGAATTAAGAGGATTGCTTTTTAAATTAAAGGATAAAAAGACAGATACTATTCTAGGGGGCATTGCCCAGAGACTTGGTGAGCTTGGCATAGAGTTGATCGATTCGACTACTTTTATTAAAGATTGTCTTCCTGCCCCAGGAGTACTTACAAAAGCAAAGCCAACAAAAGAGCAGCTTGATGATGTTGAATTTGGCCTTAAAATTGCCAAGGCAATTGCAGGTCTTGATATAGGACAAACCGTTGTCGTAAAGGATAAAATTGTTCTGAGTATAGAAGCAATTGAAGGTACGGATGCGGCTATTACACGAGCTAATGTTTATTGTAATGGCGGTGCTGTTGTGGTTAAGGTAAGCAAACCAGATCAGGATATGCGTTTTGATATACCGCTTGTAGGTAAACAGACAATTAAAACTCTAATTAAAGAAAGTGTTGCTTTATTGGCAGTTGAATCCGCAAAGACGTTGTTTCTCGATAAAGATTACGTAATAGAGAAGGCTGATGAGAATGGAATCGTAATACTTGCGATTTAAGTAAAATATTTTGCCCACGTAGCTCAGTTGGTAGAGCAAGGCTTTCGTAAAGCTTAGGTCGGAGGTTCGACTCCTCTCGTGGGCTTAAAGACTGACCAAAGAAAAATAGAAGTAAGGGGGAAGTTTTTTTTGAATAAGTTCAGTTATATTCTCAAAGATAAGAATTTTTTCTGTTTTTGGCTTGGGCAAGTCATCTCTCAGTTTGGGGATAGGCTTAATCAGATGGCCTTGATTGCGCTGATTTACAACCGCACCGGAGGTTCGGCTTTTGGTTTGGCCAAGATAATGTCTTTTACAATTATTCCCTCTTTTTTTATAAGTCCTTTTGCCGGTGCTTATGTTGACCGCTGGAATTATAAGTATACAATGATCATAAGCGATATTATAAGGGCGGTTTTGGTTCTGCTTATTCCTTTATGGTTTATAAAGATGGATTCTCTTGTGCCGCTTTATATCAGTGTTTTTCTTGTTTTTACAATAAGTTGTTTTTTTCTGCCTTCAAAATTTTCTATTATCCCGGAGCTGGTAGATAAAGAGAAGCTGCTTATTGCTAATTCCCTGACAAATACAACTATGATGCTTGCTGCAGTTCTGGGAATAGGATTAGGCGGTACTTTAATAGAAAAGGTGGGGGCTAAGTCCGGGTTTTTCATCGATTCATTTACATACCTTGTTTCAGGATTGCTGCTTTGTTTTGTTAATGTAAAGAATAGGAAAAAAATAAAGGAGCAAGAAACTGAAGAGAATACACTAAAAGGCAGGTCAATATTGTCGGATATAAAGGATGGGGTTAAATATGTTGCGGCTAACCCCTATTTGCGTTTTGTGTTTTCTACCATTTTTATGCTTATGTCAGCTGCCGGAGCGCTATATATAGTGGCTATTGTTTTTATTCAACAGGTGTTCGGTTCAGTAACCAGAGATCTAGGCGTCTTGTCTATATTTATAGGAGTTGGTTTGTTTCTGGGAGCATTAATATGTGGAAGGTTCTTCAATAAGATATCCAAAGTTAGGATAATTTTTTTTAGTATGATTGCCACTGGTATATTTTTAGGCTGTTTTGCTGTTTTGTTGAAAATTTTCCCGCTTATTTTTATAGCAATGGTCCTTTCCGTATTATTAGGTATAAGCGTGGGGCCGATCTTTATTTCAGGCAATACATTAATACATGAAGTTATAAAATCAACTATGAGAGGGAGAATATTCAGCATTCTAGGGATAATTATGAATTTGGGATTTCTGATTTTTATGTTTATTTCCTCTAAGCTCTCTGAATTTTCAAATCCCATGTGGGTTATTTTAATAATATCGGCTTGTTTTATAGGTTATGGAATATTCGGGGTGCTTAGATTCCGTTCAAAACGGTAAGTGGCTACTATAAAATGTGTTACATTAGCGAAAAATATTAAAAAAAGTTTACTAAATATGGGGATCCCCAACGCCTAAATAGAATTATAGAAGGGAAGATAAAGTTAGGAATAGCAAGCAGTTAGAGGAAGAAGCATACTCACTTAAAAGGTGAAAAAGTTATTTAATAGGTGAATCGGGACAAACAGCCTGGTGAAATGGTATTTACTCAGTCTCAACAGTCATCCATGGCTGTCTGCGAGGTAATCAGTTAGATTTTACACATCCTTGTAAATT
>JAGLQQ010000150.1 GCA_023136735.1 Candidatus Omnitrophota bacterium
TGTGTAATCACTTGACCTAAGGCGTGTTAGGATGTACAATAAAAGTTGAAAAAATTATTAAAGAGGGCAAGAATAAAATGACAGAAGAAAGAAAAAGTCTTAAAGTCTCAGGTGAAACAACCTACAAGGTTGAGGGTAGTATTTTACCTCCGGTTTCTGTAATGCTGTGTGAAATCGGGGTTAAAGGCATTAAATTTGTTACAACAGAAAAACTTCAAACTAATGTTGTTCTGGATTTGATGATAAAAGTTTCTGACGGCTCTGACCCAATTCCCGCGCAAGGTAGAGTCGTATGGCAAGGACACGGAGCGTCAAAGTTTTTGCTTGATACGGATATAGAATTTACACGAATTGAGTCAAAGGAAGAGAGCAGGATAGCCAGTTTTATTACTAACTCCGTTGAAAACATTAAAGTCCTCAGACTAAATATACGTTGTCCCATGACTGTAGAAACTGGCTACAGCCTATTTGTTACTCCGGATGTGGAGAAAAAATGTGAGAGTGGGGATATTGGTGTCGAGGGTATGAAGCTATTTCTTGAAGAAAAAGTTGAATTAGGCAGCGATATGAAAATAAGATTTAATCTTCCTCGTGGATGGGGAGCAGTTACAGTTAGTGCTACTGTTGTTTGGAAGGGAAAACAGATGGATAGAATGATTCCTGTCGGAGTGAAATTTCTTGATATTCAAAATCAGGCAAAAAAGAGGATACTGCATTATATCGATTATACATTGTCTCAACATCCCAGTGACAATATTGGTTCTCAATAGAACGGTTCTTTTTTGAAATATTTAAGTAGAATGCTTTCCTGTCTTAAAGTAATTTATAATTATTAAACCTAAAATAATTTGGAATATTGAGTGATTCAGGAATTAAAATAAAATGGAAAAAAAAATAAGTAATATAAGAAACATAAGAAATATAAGTCTATCGATATCAGGGGAGGCTACGTATAAGATAAGTGGATCTCTGGTATCACTTGTGGATGTAATTGTCCGAGAAATAAGCAAAAATGGACTAAAATTTGTTACTTCTAATACGCTTGAGCCGGAAACCGCGATAGATCTAATTATTAAGATAACAAGTATTTCAGAACCGATACACGCGGTCGCGAAAGTACTATGGCAAAGAAAACTAAACTCCAAGTTTCTTTTAGATACTAGCGTCGAATTTATTAAGATTGATGACGAAAACTCTAACAGATTGGTCAAGTATATATATGAATACGCGGCTTCATCTGTTATCAATAGAGAATATGTGCGAGCTTCATTAATAACAGAAGTAATTTTTTTCGAACTTAAATCTGAGGATATCAAGACCAAATGTTTCAGCGCTGACATAGGTGTAAAGGGAATGAAACTTTTCATCAATGAAATGATCGATGTCCAGACATACATTATGTTGAGTTTTTATTTGCCGGATGATGATGCTTATCGGTTTTCTCTTAAGGGGAAGGTAGTTTGGGGCAGAAAGGGATATCCAAACGTTTTGGGAGTACGATTTGAGCAGCTTTCTGAGGTAGACCTGAATAGAATAATAAAATATGTTCAATCGAAATTATCACAATCACAAAGTTGATGAAAATGTTGACTTTTTCGACCATAGAGAGTATAATAATAAAGCGTAATGGACTAAAATTAAAGTAATTATGAGTCTCAAGGATGGGAGGGGAGAGCCCTCTTTTTTTTCTTTGAGAATAAAAAATAAGACATATTATAAGGAGTTAACTATGCATGAGAATACAAAAGAAATAACTGGAATAATTCTAAAGGCAAAGGAAAAGGCGATTAAGGAAACCAGCCGAGAGCCTGAGCCTGAGCTTACCAAACCGATAAATTGGCCTGTAGATTGTGTTGTTGGCCCAGGGCTTGAAGGTGCTATCGCATGTGAAACAAGGATAGGATATGTTAACGGATCAAAGGGGTGGCTGGTTTATCGCGGCTATAATATCTTTGACTTATGCGCTTATGGGACATATGAAGAAGTAAGTTATTTGCTTATGTACGGCTATTTACCTTCGAATACACAGCTGACAAGATTTAAGAAAAAGCTTATTGAATACCGTACCGCGCATCAAACAAAGAGACTTCTCATGGGATTTCCTATTGAAAAAATGAAGCCCATGGGTGCATTGAGGCTTGGAACAAACCTAATGCGTCAGGAATTCACAGATGTTGACAGGGATAAATACTTATCTAATGTTGCAAGGATAATAGCAGCTGATGAGGATTCCATTCCTATGGAAACAACACCCATGGGTGAGGAGAATGCTATTTATGAGTTTAAGCGTCAGCAGAGAGAAGATAGCATTAAAGAAGACCTTAAGCATGCTACTGGGTTTGAGTCCTGTTTTCATCTACTTTCCGGAGTAGCTTCTTTAACCGGCGCTATTGCTCGACTGCGCTGCGGTCAAATGCCGATAGAGCACGACCCTGAGCTTAGTTTTGCGGGAAATCTTATCTATACCATGACAGGGAAAAAACCTACGCCTGTTGAAGAAAGAGTTATGGATGTATCTTTAATCCTGCATGCGGATCATGGCATGAATGCCAGTACATTTGCATCCATGGTAGTTGCTTCAACCTTGTCAGATGTCTATCTTTCTGTGGGAGCGGGTATCGCGGCATTACAGGGCCCGCTGCATGGGGGCGCTAATGAGAGAGTTATCGAAATGCTGAAAGATATAGGCAGTGAAGAAAATGTGCCTGCCTGGTTTGAGAAAAAACGTTCTAAAAAAGAAAAGATCATGGGTTTTGGCCATAGAGTTTATAAATCTTATGACCCGAGAGCGCGAGTTCTTAGTCCTTTAGCGAAATATATGACCAAAGAAAATAAGAAAAGTAAAAAATTGTATAGAATCGCGAGAACTTTAGAAAAGGAAGTTATCAAAACGTTAGGAGCCGAGAAAAAGATTTTTCCTAATGTTGATTTTTATTCGGGTATAGTATATGCAAGTATGGGTATCCCGTCGGATTTGTTTACCCCGATATTTGCTGTAAGCCGTGTGGCTGGCTGGACATCACGTGTTCAGGAATACTTGAGAAAAAACCGTATTTTTAGGCCGCGTGCTATGTATATTGGACCGTTTGATAAAGAGTTTCCCCCTATTGAAAATCGCGGCCGCACCAAAAAAAGCTGAAATTTATATATTTTAAGGGATAAAGCGTGAAAAGTTTTACTGAACAGCTTTGGTTTGAAACCTCTTCCAGGAGGGCTTATATAAATATCACTCCAAGGATTGACTCAAGCCTTAAAAAGAGTGGTATAAAAGAGGGATTATGTCTGGTTAATGCCATGCATATTACAGCGAGTGTTTTTATAAATGATGATGAGAGTGGATTGCATCATGATTTTGATAAATGGTTAGAAAAACTAGCTCCATACCAGCCTACTTCACAATACCAGCATAATAACGGTGAGGACAATGCCGATGCCCATTTAAAGCGCAGTGTCATGGGTAGAGAGGTTGTAGTGGCTATTACTAAAGGTAAGTTCGATTTTGGTCCCTGGGAGCAGATTTTTTACGGAGAGTTTGATGGAAAAAGAAAAAAAAGAGTACTAGTTAAAATAATTGGAGAATAGCCGTGCTGAATATAGAAGAAATGGATTTACACAGGGCTGGGATTGAACACTTGTTCTGGAAGAGAATAATAAGAAACTATCTTGATGACAAAGAAAACAGAGAATTAATAGAGACAGTTTCGCATAAAAGCTGCCGACTAGGCCATTGGTTGTATTCTTCAGGAATAGAAAAATACGGCAAAATTACAGAGCTTAGGGAATTGGAAACAACGCATGTTGAATTACATAATATTGCAAATAGGGTAATAAGATCAAAAAAAGATGGAAATGTTGTCCAAGCGGATAATGAGTATGAAAATCTGGATAAAATTATCAAAGTAATAGTGGCTAAATTAACCGCGTTAGCGGTAAAATTAAGTTCTTAGGTTATGTAATACCAATCAAAAGGAGGGGGAAATAGTGAAGAAGAAGATTTTTTTATTAGCAAGTGTGTTTGTGCTAGCGGTTTTTCTTGTCGGTTGCGGGGGTAGATCAGTAAAGAGGTTGGAAACAGAAAAAGTTGTGGATATTAGCGGTCGATGGAATGATACGGATTCACGACTGGTTTCTGAGGAAATGATAAAAGATTGTCTCAGTCGGCCATGGTTAAATAAATTCGAAGAAAAAAATAAAAAAGATCCTGTGGTCATAGTAGGCACGATAACAAACCGTAGTTCTGAACATATTAACTCTCAGCTTTTTACTAAAGACCTTGAAATGGCGTTTATTAATTCCGCGATGGTCAAGGTTGTTGCTTCGGTGGGGGAGCGAGAGGAAGTCAGAGAAGAACGCGAAGCTCAGCAGGAAGGGCTTACTGATGAGAAAACGGTTACCGCCTTTGGACTTGAAACCGGAGCTGACTTCATGTTACAGGGGAGTATAAATTCCGTAAAGGATGAAATAAAAGGCAAGTATGTGATTTTATATCAGGTAAACCTGGAGCTTGTCGATCTTACTAATAATCAGAAATCCTGGATTGGACAGCGTAAGATAAAAAAATATGTTAAAAAAGGTAAGTTTTCTTTATAAAACCTGACTGTGGATAAATATGTTATGGCGATAAAAAAACTAAAACTAAAACGCGAAATGTTTATACGAGCGATAAGTATTTTATCGCTCGTATTTTTATTAAACTCCTGCGCGTCTGTTCCCAAAAGCCAACCGCAAATAGATGCTCTTCTTTTAAGTAATAATTATGAGCAGGCATTAGCTATTCTCTCTAATGACAAAAATGCTTACGGAGCGAATAATGAACTATTATATTCCCTTGATAAGGGAATACTTGAGCATTTTAATCGTGATTATGCCAAAAGTATTGAAACTTTTGCCAATGCTCAGGTTAAATTCGATGAGCTTTACACTGAGTCCTTGAGTAAAATAGCAGCTACCTGGATATTTAATGATTATTCGGCTCCTTATCATGGCGAGGATTTTGAGCATGTTTTTATAAATGTTTTTCAAGCAATTAACTATTTGATGCTCGGTGAGTATGAGGATGCTATCGTCGAGGCCAGAGACGTTGATTCCAAATTAAACGCGATCAATGCTCAATATAAGGCAGATCAAAAAAACGTTTATAAAGAAGACGCGTTCATACGAATGCTGATGGGTATTTTGTATGAAGCTGGTAAAGGGCGGGAAAATATTAACGATGCCTATATTTCCTACATAAAGGCCGCTGAGATTTATGAAGGGGATTATAGTAAAAATTATGACGTAGCTTTTCCTGTGCTGCTAAAAGAAAATATTCTGACTACGGCTAAGGCAATGGGTTGGATGGAGTTTAATAAGGCTAGGAAAAAATATCCTGATACAATGCTTTTGACCTTGAAGGAAAAGAGTAAAATGGCTGAAGTGTACCTGATACAGTACAACGGGATTTCCCCTAAAAAGATAGAAGATTCACTAACAATTCCTATGCTTGATGGTAATATTGTAAAAATAGCGTTTCCTAAATACTTAAACCGTCAGTATGGGATTACAACATCGCGTTTTATCGCAAGCAGCAGCGGGGGGGGAGTTTTTAAAGCCGACAGTGAACGTGTGCAGGATATCGGGGGTATCGCGAGAAAGAATCTGGCTAGTAGAAAAGTTAGATTTATAGCAAAATCCGTTTTGCGCGCGGCCGGCCGATATCTGGTTGAGAAAAAGCAGAAAAAAAATATAGAAAAAAAACAAGGTAAAGAAACAGGAGGGTGGTTCAGCTTTTTCGCTAACATCTATAATATTATGATTGAAAAGGCAGATCTGCGGTCTTGGATGAGTCTACCGGATGAAGTGCGGATTTCTAGAATTATTTTAAAGCCGGGAGATTATGATTTTAGCTTGGAAAATTTTAATGACTCAGGCACAAATCTGGGAATTTTAAATATAGAAAAAAAGACTGTTAAAGCAGGTCAAAAGCTTTTTTATATTATTCATACTTCTCATTAACATTGAATAATATGGCGTTTAGTGTTTGCTTAATTTGTATTGACTTTAAAATCCTGAGGGATTAAGCTTGTCAATTAGGAAGTTAATATGAGTTCGAGTTTTTATCATATTTAAATGAGGGAATAAATGCAAGAATATGTTTGGATATCAAAATTAGCATACCATCCGATATTTACCCAACACGTTTATCCTGTTCTTGATAAAATCGCGCTTGAATATAATGTAAAGATCAGCATTGATGGCCCCGCGGACACCTCAGAAGAAGAATATATTCAGGCAATATACAATGCTGTAGAAAGAAATGTTAGCGGCATCATGGTCATCGGCTGGGGAGGGAAAAAGATTGTCAAGGCTATTAATGCTGCTGTAGAAAAAGGCATCCCGGTAATAACTGTTGATAGTGATATACCTTCGAGCAAAAGGTTAGCCTATGTAGGGACCGATTGGTATCGTATGGGACAAACTATGGCGCAGACGCTCGCGGATATGATAAACGGACCGGGTAAAGTGCTGATGCTTGGTATGAGCGGTTTGTGTAATATGGAAAATGGGTTCCGCGGTTTTACTGATATGATTAAAAAATATTCTGATATTCAGTTGCTGGGGCCTGAGGATGATATTGATACTGCTCCTAAAAGGGCGGAAGCGATCACGACTCAATACTTGAGACGCTATCCGGATTTAGCCGGCATAGCAGGATTTGACGGCAATAGCGGCCCAGGGGCGGCTATTGCGCTGGAAAAATTTTTAAAGGTTAAAACTGTTAAACTTGTTTGTGTTGATGTAGAAAAACAGCAACTCGAATATTTGAGAAATGGTGCCATTGATGCGGTTTTTGCTCAAAAAAGAGAGTATTTTACTTATCTTGCTTTCCAAATGCTTTATTCCTTCAATCATGGTTCAGTCAGTACTGGATATAAACCTGGTATTATGAATATCCCCGGTAATATTGATACTGGTTTTGTAGTTGTCAGGAAGGAAAATGTGGATACCTTTGAAGCCGGCTTTGACATTGAAGGTGTCATGGATAGACAAAATCTTGCTCACCAGGTAAACTTATTTACCCAAATGATGGACAGTGTTCGTGATATTATTGTGAGCGCGGATTTAGAAGGTAGAATTATTTATGCTAACCCTTCCGCGTGCAGGACATTATTATATAATCATGAAAGGCTTACGAGTCTTTGCCTTAAAGATATTTTTGATTTCCAAGATAAAGAAGATTTGTTTAAACGCTCGGTTCTCAAACAAGAGCAATATAATTTTGAAAGTGAAATAATAACGCGAAAAGGAACAAGGGTTCCTGTTTCTGTAGGCATCTGTCGATTTTTGGGAGGCAGTGGAGTAAGTGGTATGGTTATTACGGCAAAGGACATTACTGAACAAAAAAAATCAGAAAAGCTTTTAATCGATCAGGAATGCGGCTATAGGATATTATGTGAATCAGCCGCGGATGGTATCCTTGCTGCAGAGATTAAAACCAAGAGATTCAAGTATGTTAATCCTTCATTACAGAAAATGTTGGGGTACAGTAATGAGGAATTTCTAAAAATGTCTATTGCGGATATACACTCGCCGGAGGAACTGCCGAGGGTTATTGAGGAGTTTAAGGCACAGTCGGAAGGTAAAAAGGTTATGGCGATGAATATTCCGTGTTTAAGAAAAGATAAAACGGTTATTAATTGCGATATTTCCGCTACAATTATTAAAGACTATATGGGAGATACTGA